>JBFJNS010000067.1:0-10232 GCA_041618055.1 Binatia bacterium | reverse complement strand
CGGACCGGGCGGAATGGCAGAGGGCACGCTGGCGCATGAATTCACTCATGCTCTTCAGGATCAACATTTCGCTATAAGCGATCGCCTGTTGCATCCCACGAGCGGCGATAAGGCAATGGCTTATCGGTCGATAACGGAAGGTGACGCGATTCTAGCCGAGCTTGCCTATGGATGGGGTGGCGCGAATGGAGAAAGTCTTGCTCGAATCCGTCGGCGCATCGAAAAGACGCCCCTTCCGCTCGAGCCGCTGTCACCGGCTGTGCCAGCCGTATTGATCGATCGTTTCCGCTTTCCCTACGAAGCCGGGGCCACGTTTGTCTTGAGGCCTCTGCTCAGGCAGGGATGGACGGGAGTAAATCTCCTGCACCGGTTTCCGCCATTGTCTACGGAACAGGTGTTGCACCCGGAAAAATATTTTGATTTTCCCGACCCTCCGACCAAAGTCATCCCTGGAAAAACACTTGATCTCTTCCCGGCGAATTGGAGGCTTGTTGATGACAACACCCTAGGCGAATTGCTCGTGCGCTGCCTGCTTAAGAATTATATGCCGCCCGATTTGGCAATAGCAGCCGCCGCAGGCTGGGATGGCGATCGTTTTCTCGCCTTTGCCAATGGCGAAGAGGTCGGATTTGTTTGGCTCACGGTTTGGGACTCGGAGAAGGATGCACAAAAGTTCATTTTGGCTTATGAAGAGGTGCGTTCCCGTAAGTATTCCCAATCTGAGCGCCGAGACCTTGAGAACTACATTGAACGGCGGGCTAACGTGGTGGTAGTTGCGGAAGGTCTGCCGAATCCTCCCAATCCATCTTCCATTGAAAAAATCTGGCGCGAATTGCGTTTGGAAGAGGAACATTTTCAAAGTCTGGCCTCGATTCCTCATGATCGCCAGCCAAATCCCTCCGGGCGCTAGATAAATCATCGCAATAGCCCCCAGGCAAACAATTCGACAGCTACCCAACGCCGTGCTTTACTCCCGGCCATGGCGGCTGATGTTTTCTTTTTTTGCCCGTCGGCGCAAGGAATTCTTCAAGCCAGGAACTTCTCCGCTCTGTGATCTGTTAGAAGAAGCAGAAGGACAAAAAATGCAAAAGGGGGAATTATGAGTAATAAAAAAACGATCACCCTCGGGTTATTGTTAGCGGGTAGCGTGGCGCTTTCGTCTATACCCGCGGGAGCCGAGGATATCCTCTTCAAAGCAAGGGCGGGGGATACAAATTTCTGCCACCTGAAGTTTCCGGCCATACAAGAGCACACGTTAAGTTGGGCACAACCTGTCCTGAAAGATCCCAGGTCGGGTGATATCGTCGATTTCTACGGACCGTGTAATTACGATCCGACGGGTGAAGACGCTGTTGATCGGCAAAAGCGAGCGTTGAAGCGTCGGTTTGACAGGGAGTATGGCAGCTAAACTGCGTGAATCAAGCCATTCGACGCAACATGAATAGGGAAGGGCCCTTCGGCCCTTCCCGCGTTTTCCAACAGCATCCCTTGCGACTCTGACTCACCCTTGTCGCCAACAATCGTTAGGACATCATCGTGTAAGTGCCCAAAGCCGTGGCCATGCCGGCGGCGAAGGGATTTGTTTGAATCGCCGCCGCTGCAGTGTTCATTCGTTTATGATATAGAAAACGAATGAAACTCATCGAGGCGACTTTTTGGCTCTATGCGACGGCTGCCGGTAAGGCCTGGCAGAGTGTGATAAAGAATTGGGTTGTGAGTTTTGCGCCTTTGGCTTACGGAATGATTCTGTCCGCGGCCGCTTCGTTGGCGGCGCCGTTCGGAATCCTTGGAAGCATTCTGCTGGCACTTGTAAGTCAAGCTTGTGTGAGCTCCGGTCTCTATTTGATCGAAAATATCGTTCGAACCGGCAGGACTAACTTCGAAGATTTTGCCAAAGGGTTTACGGTCTATCTCTGGGAGCTCGTGCGGATCGTCTTTATCCTGTGGATCCCGATGAGAGTCGCATCCATGGCCTTGGCGGGGGTTCCCAACGGTGCCCTCGTTTTCGTCTTGATTCAAGTCGCGCTGTACATTTTGCTCAATCCCGTTCCCGAGTTCATTTACCACACCCGTACATCCGGCCTGGAACTGATCAGCGCAAGCTATCATTTCGTCGTTGAAAACTGGATTGAATGGTTCTTGCCGAACATCGTCATCACCGTGGCGGGATATTTTGTGCTTCAGTTACTCGAGGTGTTTGCCTGGGGGCTGCCGGTTTTTTTGCAACTCTTTATTTTCACCTTCGGTTTCGGTCTTTGCCTTACCTACTTCATGGTGTTTCGCGGCTTTCTGTTCGGGGAGCTTCACGGT
The DNA here is from genome assembly GCA_041618055.1 of Binatia bacterium. Lineage (GTDB taxonomy): Bacteria > Desulfobacterota > Binatia > UBA9968 > UBA9968 > JBFJNS01. The sequence continues at coordinate 7,922 of JBFJNS010000067.1, read as the reverse complement.
ACGACACGCCGGGGCCGCGTATTTCGGTACGACGCTCGCAATGCGACGTAACTCGCCGGCGGGGTGGCGGGCAGGTTCTCGCAGCTTGCGGGAGAGCCTATAAGTGTGAGGTGCTCATGCGCACAACAAGTGCGCTTCCGCACCGTGGGCCATTCGCTTGATGGTCCTCAAGCTGCCCGCGAGTTGATGCTCGCGAATCTGTTGCAATCGAGTCTGGAACCAGGTCTCTTTGGGCCAATTCCAGTTCAGGTAAGGTAGCTCGTCCTCGTCATAATGACCGTCATTAACCGGGCTTTGCACAAAGATTGATTCCCACGTGTTCATGATCAAGGGCTCCTCCTTCCCCTGTTTTTCTGCCCCTGCGCGGGCATCTGCGCTTGCCAAACACCTGGGGGATGCACCAGATCACGCTTCCAGGGGCCTGAACCTATCGAACTTGATGCGCAAGAGTGATGCCACCGAGATCGTGAAAGTACGCCTTCAAAAACGCACGCACGGTTTCTCAAAAATCCTGAGGGCGGCACATGGCATTCGTCAAAGTTGAAAGAATACGGGGTATGTTCTTTTCAGCCATGCGAAGACCCTTGTGAAGTTACCCCGGCCAAGGCTCGAAATCTGCAAGCTTCTAGCGGCTCAAATCATTGGCAAACTTGAGAATGGCGGATCCGCCAAGTGCCCGCCTGTAACTGGCCGGGCCAATGGCACTCCCGTGGTGAATGGTGGCGGGCTGACACCGGGAACCAATTCGCTACTTGGAGCTCCCCGACTACGATTGATGGCCAGTTTTTTGGCCCTTTACTAGTCATTGTCCCTCGGGTGGCTCGTCATGAGTTGCTGGCACGCAGTGGCGGGCGGATTCGTTAGCTTGACCTCTATAGGTTCTTATGGTGTATGGGAGAGAAGGCTTGGCGCGCAGGAAATGAAAATCACCGCAGTTAAAGGCTTTTCTGACATATTCCCGGGCGAAATAGAAACCTGGCATTGGGTAGAGCAAAAAGCACGGGACGTTTTTGGGGCTTACCATTTTTCGGAGATTCGCATCCCGATTCTGGAAAAGACCGAGCTTTTTAGCCGATCCTTGGGCGAAACCACGGATATTGTCGAAAAGGAAATGTATACCTTTGCGGATCAGGATGCGAAGGGCTCGCTGCTGACGCTTCGGCCCGAAGGGACCGCCGGCGTCGTGCGCGCCTACGTGCAATCGGAAATGCACAAGATCGAACCGGTGCGCAAGCTTTACTACATGGGGCCGATGTTTCGCCGGGAACGGCCGCAAAAGGGGAGAATGCGGCAGTTTCATCAAATCGGCGCTGAGGTGCTGGGTCGCGGAGATCCTCACATCGATGCGGAAGTGCTGCTGTTACTGCACGATTTCTATGATGCCGTGGGTCTCGCGGGGACTTCGCTCCAGCTCAATTCCCTCGGTTGCTTTGACTGCCGCCCAGTTTTCAGGGAGCTTTTGCTGGGGTTTTTGGAAAAGCGTGCGGAGGCCCTCTGCGGTAATTGTCGGCGGCGTATGGAGCGTAATCCGCTGAGGGTGTTGGATTGCAAGGAGCATGGGTGCAATGAGGAAACGAGAGATGCCCCCTCGATGCTTGATTCTCTGTGCGAGCCTTGCCGGCGGCATTTTCAGACCGTGCGTCATTTACTGGAACAATCTGGTGTCGATTACGAGTTGAACCCGCGGATGGTGCGCGGCCTCGACTATTATTGCCGGACCACCTTCGAGTGGACGAGTGGGCAACTCGGTTCACAAAATGCGGTGGCCGCTGGGGGCCGCTACGACGGGTTGGTTCAGGAGTTGGGCGGGCCGGCGATTCCCGGGGTGGGATTTGCGATGGGGGTCGAGCGTCTGACGCTGCTGCTGCAGATGAACGGGACGCGAGAGGAACGCGGCCCTTCGTTGTACGTCGTATGGGTTGGCGAAAGGGCGCGGGACTGGGCTTTCCCCCTGGTTCACCGGTTGCGGCGCCAGGGCTTAATGGTCGAGATAGAAGGCGAGTCGAGGAGCTTGAAGAGCCAAATGAGACGTGCCGATAAACTCAAAGCCTCCCGCGTGCTAATTGTCGGAGACGACGAGCTCGCGCGAGAAAAAGTCTTGCTGCGCGACATGCATAAACAACAGCAGCACGAGATCGGTCTGGATAGCCTTGAGGCCGAGTTGATGTCGAGGAAGGCGACTTAAGAACTATGGAGAGAGTGTTTACGGACCCGCTCGGCGATTGGAAACGAAGTTGCTATTGCGGCGAGCCCCGGTTGAATTCCGTTGGAAGAGAGCTCACGCTTCTCGGTTGGGTGCAGACGCGCCGGGACCACGGGGGCCTGATCTTTGTGGATCTCAGGGATCGAAGCGGTGTCACTCAGGTGGTGTTCAATCCGGAGGTGAGTGGGACGGCCCATGAAAAGGCGAAACAGCTCCGTTCCGAAGATGTCATCGCCGTTCGCGGTGCGTTGGCGAAGCGACCCGAGGAAACATTGAATCTTCAACTCGCAACCGGGGAAGTCGAAGTTCGCGGCAGGGACTTGAAGCTTCTCAATGCCTCTCAGCCTCCGCCGTTTGCCATCGATGATGAGACTGAAGCGAATGAGAATACGCGCCTCAAATATCGATATCTGGATTTGCGGCGACCGCGCAGTCTCAGTCATCTCTTGCTGCGTTATCGGATGACAAAGCTGATCCGCGACTATTTGGACGGCTTGGGCTTTATTGACGTCGAAACTCCGGTGTTAACGAAAAGTACGCCCGAAGGGGCGCGGGACTATCTCGTTCCGAGCCGCATCTATCAGGGCAAGTTTTATGCCCTGCCGCAATCGCCGCAGCTGTTCAAGCAGATTCTCATGGTGGCCGGCTTGGATCGATATTTTCAAATCGTCAAGTGCTTCCGGGATGAAGATCTGCGAGCGGACCGCCAGCCTGAGTTTACGCAACTCGACCTCGAAATGTCGTTCGTCCAGCCGGAGGATGTCATGGAGGTGGTCGAGGGGATGATCGCGATCCTCTTCAAAGAACTCAAGGGGATCGAGCTCCAACGTCCGTTTCCTCGTTTAGCTTGGGAAGAGGCGATGAGCCGTTTCGGGTCCGACAAGCCCGACATGCGTTTCGGCCTGGAGCTGCGAGACCTTACGAACGCCCTGCGGTCATCAAAGGCGAAGGTGTTCGCCGGGGCCATCGAGGCTGGTGGGGTCGTCAAAGGCATTTGCGTGCCGAAGGGCGGGGAGCTTTCGCGCAAGGATCTCGATGATCTTACGCCGTTCGTTGCCACCTTCGGGGCGAAGGGAGTGGCGTGGGCGAAGCTGACCGAGAGCGGCTGGCAGTCGCCGATCGCCAAATTCCTCACCGACAGCGAGCAGAAGGATGTGGCGAGAATCCTTGATGCTAGGCCTGGGGATGTGATCCTCCTTCTGGCGGACGCGGCGAAAATCGTTAACGACGCCCTCGGCAACCTGCGCTTGCGTCTGGGCCATCGATTGGGTCTCATTGCAGAAGACGATTACGCGCTCGTGTGGGTGGTGAACTTTCCGTTGGTGGAGTATGACCTTCAAGAGAAGCGTTATGTCGCCCTGCATCACCCGTTCACATCGCCTCTGGACGAAGACCTGGCGGTGTTGGAGGAAGATCCCGTCCGGGTGCGGTCAAAAGCCTATGATCTCGCTCTTAACGGCACTGAAATAGGCGGCGGCAGCATTCGTATTCATCAGGTCGAACTGCAGAAAAAACTTCTGCACTTGATGGGCATCGGAGCGGAAGAGGCGGAGGCGAAATTCGGCTTTTTTCTCGAGGCTCTCAGCTTCGGTGCGCCGCCCCATGGTGGCATAGCGTTTGGCATAGATCGCATGGCGATGTTGTTGAGCGGGGCGAAATCGCTGCGGGATGTCATTGCTTTCCCCAAGAGCCAGCGTGCTGTGTGTATGTTGACGGACGCGCCATCGGCGGTTGAGGCCGGTCAACTTCGCGAGCTCGGTCTTCGCCTCACCCTGCCCGATTGAGGCCAATGATCACCTTAATACAGCTTCGTGAACCCTAAGAGCATCGCCTTTGTGGAGAATCTTTTTTATGTCGAGAGTCATGGTGTTGTTTCTTACCCTTGCCGCTGGGTGCAGTTTTGGCCCCGGAAATCTTCAAAGCAAGCAAGCGTCAGATCTGGAAGCGCGCAAGATCAGGCGCATTGCGGTCATGCCGCCGGAGACCTCGCCGACTGGGCGGACGGCTAAAATTCCGTTTACGTCGCCAACCCCTCCAGGCAGTTCGGTTCCTGACAGAAACGCCTCAGAATTGCTCGCACACCTTGTCCATTCCGTGCTGGCCTCCATGGCCAACTGGCAGATCGTCTCAGAAAGCGAAATTCGCGAGGTGGAGCAAAGTGTCCCGCGCGCGAACGAACTGGCGCGCACCCAAAAAGTGGGGGCGTTGGTTTACGCCGACGCAGTGATCATTACGCGGATTCAACGCTACCGGGAGAGAGTAGGAGATGAGTGGGGGGCGAAAAGTCCGGCTTCGGTTGCGTTCGTGCTCGATCTGGTCGATGTGAACCGGGGCGATGTAGTCTGGACAGCCCGCTTCGACGAAACGCAAAAATCCTTGAGTGAGAATATTTTTGCTCTTGGCGATGTCGGTCAACGGGGGTTGCGGTGGCTTAGCGCCTCCCAACTCACGCATGAAGGCGTCAAGAAGGCCGTGGGCCAGCTTCACCAAATCCTGGTCCGCAGCCCCACTTCCTGATGCCGGGCGACGCCCGCGGGTCTTGACCCGCATGCTCCCGGCTCACAGGCCTGGTATCGACTGTGGCGGCGTTCAAATCAGCCCGGGGGTTCCAGATCCGATTCCAGCGGTTTTTGAAGACGCTGGCTGATGAGTTCTCCGATCCGCGCGAGTCTTTTGCGACTGCCGCGGTCCAAAAGCACGCTCGGCCCGTTGGCGGGAATCAAGCGGAGGGAAGGGACAGGGAAGGTCTGGGCCGCTGAAGAGCCGGCCATGGCAAAACCGCTATAGACTTGATCCATGCCCAAGTGAATTTTGGTTACGTCACTGGAGGCGATCGTCAAGGTCTTGTCACGGAACAGACTCCCCCTGGTGAGAACGACTCGTTGACCGCTCGCATCCACCAGGATTGTTCGCCTGAGCGAGAGGAGATACAACGAGATCCCAAGCAGGATTAGGTTCATCAGTGGAAAATACCACAGCGCCGCGGCGGGGCCGACAAATCCGCGCACGCGAACGGCTTGAATAATCGGGACGGAAATAAAAAGCAACGCAAGGGCAATTCCGAGGCATAGCAGGGCGGGAAATTTAGGGCCTTTCCACGAGAGCTTCAGACAGTGGCCATCGGATTGATCGATTTGGAAACCGATCCGATTCCCGATGGTTTCGAAATCCGCGGGATTGCCTTCCATGGTCGCGTTGGCTGCAGATCGACAAGAGCCGGTGAAACGCTTCAGTGTTTGCTTTTCTGCTCGCGATAGAAGTCTTTGAAACGATAATCTTTTAGCCGGACGAGATCTTGATAAGAACCGAAGCGCTCTGTTGGATTGTCGACTTGATCGAGGAGTTCCGCGGGATTCTCCTCAGTCTCGTAGACCCTGATGATTTTGTAGGTCGTGGATCGTTCGGCGGGGATACGCCTCATCTCACGAATCAGGCTGCGAAAATGTGAAGGTTTCATGAGCTGACCGTAGCCAGCGCCGGCAGCTGTGGAAATACTTTCGTTGATCAGGGTGCCGCCGAAATCGTTGGCCCCTGCCAGGAGCGCGATTTGCGCGAATTTGGGCCCTTCCTTGACCCAGGAGACCTGGATGTTCCGTATCCAGTTATTCAACATCAGACGCGAGACGGCATACATCTGCATCACTTCGGCGCCGCTGGCGCCGCGCCGTAACCCCGGGATACGGTTGCGGTGAAACATGGGCGCCTCTTCGTACACGAAGCTCAAGGGGACAAACTCCGTGATGCCCCCTGTTCGTTTTTGAATATCGCGCAGAATGCTCAGATGCATCGCCTTGTGATGCGACGATTCGATGTGACCGTACATGACAGTGGAGGTCGTCGGGATGGCGAGTTCATGTGCGGTTTGGATCAGATTGATCCACTGGGCCGTGCTGATCCGACCGGGCGACACTTGTTGACGAATGTCGTCGACTAAAATCTCAGCGGAGGTGCCCGGCAGACTGCCGACCCCCGCTTCCTTCAGCGCCGAGAGATAACTACGAATGGATACGCCGGTCAGTGTGGATCCGTACAATACCTCTTCCGGTGAAAATCCATGAATGTGAAGCTGCGGGAGGGCTTCGTTGAGCGCGCGACATAGCTTCACGTAGTGCCATCCGTCCATGCCCGGGGCGAGACCGGCTTGAACGCAGACTTCGGTGGCGCCAAACTCCTGGGCTTCTCGAGCACGCCGAATAATCTCTTCAACCGGCAAGAAGTAGCCTTCCTCGGCCAAATGACCCCGGCTGAAAGCGCAGAAGCCGCACGCCTTGACGCAAACGTTGGTGAAATTAATATTGCGGTTGATAACGTAGGTAACCCTATCGCCAACGGTTCGCGCGCGCAGGTGATCGGCTGCGGCGACCAAAGCCAAGAGGTCCGCCCCATCGGCGTCAAACAGAGAGGTTGCCTCCTCGATGGTAATGTCGGCACCGGTCAGGGCGCGGTCCAGAATTTGGCCGATAGCGGGAGTCACATTGGACAGAATTCGATTCAGAGAATCTTGGAGATTAGGTAAAACCATGGGGCGACTTTAGCCTTTCAGTCAGCCAAACACAATCGCGGCGCAGCTTCAGCGGTCGATCCAATAGCGGGCGAATTCGGTCAAGAAGCACAGGCTCGATAAATCGCTCATGCGGTCGAGATAGACTTTCCCGTTCAGATGGTCCCATTCATGCTGAATGACGCGCGCATGAAAGCCGGAGGCGACGAAGCACAACTCCTCGCCGTGCCGATCCCACGCCTCGACCTGGACGGTCTTGAAGCGCGGCACCCTACCTCTGAGATCGGGAATACTGAGACAGCCTTCCCAATCTTGCTCCACTTCATCGGTCAACGGGGTGACTGTGGGGTTCGCGAGAACCGTTAGGGGTATGGCCGGTTTCTGTGGATAACGGGGATTGTTATTGGCCTCTAGCACGGCTAGTGCCATGGACTGGTGCACCTGATCGGCGGCAAGCCCCACGCCATCGTATTCCCTCATCGTTTCGACCATGTCATCGATAAACTTCTGAGTCGCCTCAGAGCGCAGTCTGTCTAGCGACAGAGGTTCGGTGACCTTTCGCAGCACCGGGTGCCCTAGTCGCGCTACTTTCAGAATCGACATGGGTTTTTATTAGCATAGAGGCCGACTGCGGGAAAGTGCGCCGCGCCAGCAGCGGAATGCGGCATATCCCTTGACAAAGGAGACCTAAAAAGTCTATCTTGAAAAGATCGGGCCATCAATTATGCGACCTTCCCGAATGAGAAACGAAAGAAGCTCATTGATGAACGTGGGGCGGCGAGTCGATTATGCCGTTCGCGCGTTGTCTTTTTTGGCCGGGCAGCCGGCGGGAAAAATTATAAGCCGAGCGGACATCGAAAAGAGTCAGGACATTCCCAGTTTTTATCTATCAAAGATCATGAAGGATCTGGTTGCGGGTGGCCTGGTGCATTCTCATGTGGGATCGAAGGGCGGTTTCACCTTGGCCAAGCCGCCGCAAGCGATTAGTATCAAAGAAGTTTACGAATCGGTGGAGAGGCCGTTGGTCCTCATGGAGTGTCTGGAACAAGGCCTCGATTACTGCTCGTTTTGTGCTGTGTGTTCCCAAAGAACGATCTGGGAGGAAGCCCAAGGTGTTCTAGCCAACTTTCTCGCCGGAGTTTCGATCAGTGAAGTGGCGGACCGCTTGGGACTCAAACGGCGCTTGGTCAAAAGTCCGGTACAAAGAGTCGGTTAATG
>JBFJNS010000066.1:0-10239 GCA_041618055.1 Binatia bacterium | reverse complement strand
TATCACGGGGTTGACATCCGCTTCTCCGGAACTAAGTGGCAAGCGGCTGGAGCTGCTTAAGGAAGCAATTCCCAGGCTCTCGCATGTTGCGGTCTTATGGAACCCTAATGGTCCAGGCAACGTTCGGAATTTCAAAGAGACCGAGGTTGCGGCCCGGGGAATAAATTTGCAGCTGCAATCTCTAGAAGTGCGGAAAGCCGATGACTTTGCGGTTGTATTCGATGCGGTAACCAAAGGCCGGCCCGGCGCGCTCGTCACGATGTCCAACACATTGATCGGTCGCAACCAGAAACGCGTTGTGGACTTCGCAATAAAGAGTCGTCTGCCGGCGATGTTTCCAGGGAATGATTGGGTAGACGACGGTGGCTTAATGTCCTATGGGCCGGACTTTGATGATAACTACCGGCGCGCCGCTACGTACGTGGATAAGATCCTCAAAGGCGCCAAGCCTGCAGATTTGCCTGTGCAGCAGCCGACGAAGTTCGAGTTTGTCATCAATCTCAACGCGGCCAAGCAGATCGGCTTAGCAATTCCCCCTAACGTCTTGGCGAGAGCGGATCGGGTTATCAAATGAAATGTAATTGATGAGTAACGAGTTCTGAGGACTGAGCAATGAAAAATAAGCCACATCTATGTAAGCAGCGAGAGCCAGCCGGTGGTGCATCAATATCGAAACATTCAGCACTTTTCGCTCAGCACTCAGTCATTTATTTTGCACTTTGCTCCCTGCTCCTCGCTCCCTGCTTCATCGCCGAGGCGCAGCAACCGACGAAGATCCCCCGGGTTGGATACCTAACTGCTGCCCGACTTTCCGCTATATCGGATCGTGTCGAGGCATTTCGACAGGGTCTGCGCGAGCTTGGCTACATCGAGGAGAAAAACATCATTATTGAATGGCGGAGTGCGGACGGAAAGCGCGATCGGTCCCCGGCACTCGCCGCCGAGTTAGTGCGTCTCAAGGTAGACGTCATCGTCACAGGTGGCGGAGGCGCGACTCGTCCCGCCAAGCAAGCAACGAGCACGATTCCTATAGTCATGGCTGCAGATGCTGATCCTATTGCGAGTGGGTTTGTCGGTAGTTTGGCGCGTCCCGGCGGGAACATCACGGGCTTGTCAACCCTCGCTCCAGAGCTCAGCGGTAAACAAATAGAGCTTCTGAAAGAGACGGTTTCCAGGCTCTCGCGCGTTGCTTTTCTGGCGAATCCGAACACGGAAGGCTACGCACGGCTGTTAAACGAGATAGAGACCGCCGCGAAAGCCTTGGCGATACAAATTCTAGCTTTCGATGTGCGAGTCTCCGAGGACATTGAGTCGGCATTCCGAGCCGCGAGCAAGGGACAGGCAGATGGAGTCCTCTTAATAGGTGGGCCTGTTTTCAATTCTCAGCGAACACAACTTGCCGAACTCGCGGTAAGGAGCCGCCTCCCAGCGATCTACAATAGACCAGAATATGTGGATGCTGGTGGGCTAATGTTCTATGGCGTGAGCTTGCCTGACTTGGACCGGCGCGCGGCCACTTACGTTGACAAGATCCTCAAGGGCGCCAAGCCTGCGGACCTGCCTGTAGAGCAGCCGACCAAATTTGAGTTCGTCATTAATCTGAAGGCAGCTCAGCAAATCGGCCTGACGATTCCTCCAGGTGTACTGGCGAGAGCGGATAGGGTGATCAAATGAATTTTGGATTTGCGATTTTGGATTTTGGATTGGCGAGGGAAGCGGTCCGGAAAGTACTCCGGATCAAAGCGGTGTTCGGGAACGATCTGAAATTGAAAATCCAAAAGCGGTCCCGCAGACGAAAATGGGCGGGAAGCTTCGTTATCTTGCTCGCGATTGCATTTGACGGGGCTGTGGCTTCGGCGCAGCAGCCAGTGAACCTCCCCAGGATCGGCTTCCTTGCAACGACTGGCACTCCTAAGGCTCCCGGGCATCAGGTGACCGCATTCCAGCAGGGGCTGCGTGATCTCGGTTACAACGAAGGAAAAAATATTCTGGTTGAGTACCGCTTCATTGAGGGAGACACGCGCCGTAATCCAACCCTTGTCCGCGAACTCGTGCAACTCACAGCCGATGCGCTTGTCCTTCTAGGTTCGCCCGCGATCCGCGCGGCCAAAGAAGTGACGAAGACGATCCCCATTATCATGGTGACTACCCAGAATCCCGTGGCGGCCGGGTTTGTCGATAGCCTCGCGCGTCCCGGCGGGAACATCACGGGTGTCACTACACTTCTTCGCGAGCTGAGCGGCAAACGGCTGGAAGTTTTCAAGGAGGCGGTTCCAGGATTGACGACCGTCGCGGCCCTGATGAGTGCCACGCAGGGAATTTCCGATTTTGAGTGGTATGAGGAGTCGGCGCGCGCCCTCAAGATAGATCTTCGATTGGTAAGAGTAGGGGATCAAAACACTGATTTCGAGGCGGCATTTCAGGCTGCGGTCAAGGGGCGCGCGAGCGCGCTGATCACGGTTTCGAGCGGCCTGCTCAATCGTCACGCAAAGCAAATTGCCGACCTTGCCATAACAACCCGGCTGCCGTCGATGCATGAGAGAGGTCTGTACGTGGAGGCTGGCGGTCTCATGTCCTATACAGCCGACGAGGCTGAGAGTTTTCGGCGCGCCGCCTGGTACGTTGACAAAATCCTCAAAGGCGCCAAGCCCGCAGAATTGCCAGTCGAGCAGCCGACGAAGTTCGAGTTCGTCATTAACCTGATTACTGCTAAGCAGATCGGCCTGACCATTCCACCCAATGTGCTGGCGCGGGCGGATAGGGTGATCAAATGAAGGCTGTCAGCAATGAGCGTTCGGCACTCAGCAAAAGAATGACCATGATCGCAAGGATTCTCGTCAGCCTACTGCTTACCCTCTTTGTACCTGTTGGCTTTTCCAAGGCGCAACAGCCAAAGCACATCCCGTTCGTAGGTTTTCTAGTTCCCGGCTCCCCTTCCTCTTACGCAGCCCGTATCGAGGCATTCCGGCAAGGTCTGCGGGAACTTGGCTATGTTGAGGGACAGAAAATCATCATTGAGTATCGCTACACCGAGGGAGAACGGGATCGGTTGCTCGTGCTCGCGTCCGAGCTCGTCCAGCGTAAAGTTGACGTGATCGTTACGGGAACTACACCAGCGATCCAGGCCGCTAAGAACACGACCAGCACTATCCCCATCGTCATGGCAGAGGTAGCAGATCCGGTTGCCGTCGGATTCGTCGCTAGCTTCGCACGGCCAGGTGGGAATATCACGGGGTTGACCACTCTGTCCCCTGACTTAGATGGAAAAAGATTGGAACTGCTCAAAGAAATACTGCCGAACGTCACACGAGTAGCCTTCATCTGGGATTCGGCCAATTCGGCCAACAGAATCAGATTCAAAGAGGTGCAGCGTGCGGCCCAGGCATTGGCGATTACCCTTCAGTCCCTGGAGGTCCGAAATCCCACGGAGCTGGCGACTGCTTTCGAGGCCTTGATTCGGGAAAGGCCGGGCGCTCTTATGGTGCCAAACCCAACGGTCCTTACCTACGGAAGACAAATCGCGGACTTCGCGGCAAAAAACCGCCTGCCGCTGGTTTATGACACAAGAGAGCATGCGGAGAAGGCTGGGGGAATCATGGCCTATGGACCGAACTTTGCCGACCTCCTCCGTCGCGCTGCCGGTTACGTGGACAAAATTCTCAAAGGCGCCAAACCAGCGGAACTGCCAGTCGAGCAGCCCACGAAATTTGAGTTTATCATCAATCTGAAAGCGGCCGAGCAGATCGGAGTAACCATACCACCGAACGTTTTGGCTAGAGCCGACAGGGTGATTCGATGAAAACACTGCGTGCGTTCGAATAGTTCCAAACGTTCAATCGTTTCGGATCGAATACAACAAACGAAGTGCAAAAACGTAACCCATGAGTCGAGATTTTTAGTCGCGAACTTTCATCCGGAGGGAACCGATGCCTACCATCCTTGTCTTCTCTCTCCTAACTCTTCTCACCCTGGGTGTTTTCCGACCCGCCGAGGCACAGCAGGCGAGAAATATCCCGTTGATTGGTTATCTCGCCGGCTCCGGCTCGTCGCCCAATAAAGCGTTTGTGCAAGGGATGCGCGATCTTGGGTACCTCGAAGATAAAGACGTCGCTTTTGCCTTTCGAACAACGATGGGCAGGTCGGAGAGTTACGCCGATCTCGCAGCCGAACTACTCAGTCTAAAGGTGGACGTCATTGTCGCGGATGGTACGAGTGCGAGCCTCGCGGCTAAGAAAGCCACAAGCACGACCCCAATTGTGATGACGACTAGCACCGATCCTATTGGAAACGGGATTGTTGCTAGTCTCGCCCGACCCGGAGGAAACGTCACTGGGTTGACAGACGTCGGTGGAGACCTAGGGGGTAAGTATCTGGAACTTCTCCAGGAGACTGTGCCGATGCTCAGTCGTGTGGCAGTCCTGTTTGGTGGAGCCGGTGACACTCCGGCGCAGGTTCTCTTTATGAAGAAAACCGAGGTTTCCGCTCGGGCAATGGGAATTCAGCTTATTCCGTTAGCGGGTCGAGGACCGGAAGACGTAGAAGAAAGATTTCGAGCTGCGGTTAAACAGCGAACCGATGGTCTGATAGACCGCCTCGGACCCGGGGCTTCTGTCGCTCTCCGCAAGCAGGCCGCAGGGCTAGCCGTGAAGAATCGTCTACCGGCTATCTCAGGCAGGAGAAGCTGGGTGGATGCGGGAGGGCTCATGTCCTATGGATCAGATCGAGACATGACCTATCGGCGCGCAGCCACATACGTGGACAAAATACTCAAAGGTGCAAAGCCCGGCGACCTGCCGGTGGAGCAACCGACCAAATTTGAGTTCGTGATCAATTTAAAAGCGGCCCAGCAGATTGGATTAACAATTCCGCCGAATGTGCTGGCAAGGGCGGACAGGGTTATCAAATAGGCATGAGGCGCGAGGCAACAGGCAATAGGCGGAGGAAGAAACCGTGATTAACAGAATCGTCGGTCTGGCTCTATGCTCCGTGCTCCTGGCTGCCGGCTTTCCTGTGCAGGCGCAGCAGCCGGAAAAAGTTCCGCGGATCGGATACCTAACTGTCTCGTCTCTTTCCCGTATCCCGCAACGCATCGAGTCATTTCAGCGAGGCCTGCGCGACCTCGGCTACGTCGAAGGGAAAAATATTGTCATTGAGTGGCGGGGCGCGGACGGAAATCGCGATCGGATTGCGGCGCTGGCGGCGGAACTCGTGCGTCTCAAAGTAGATGTCATCGTCACAGGCGGAGGAGGCGCAACCCGTCCCGCCAAAGAAGCAACCTCTGCTATTCCCATTGTCATGGCCCAGGATGAAGATCCCGTTGGCAATGGTTTCGTGATTAGTCTAGCGCGGCCTGGCGAAAACATCACCGGATTATCTACGCTTTCACCGGAGATAAGCGGCAAACGACTGGAGCTCCTGAAGGAGGTCATTCCCAAGCTCGCTCATGTAGCTGTCCTCGGGACTTCAACCAACACGGGCAATAAAATCTCGCTAAAAGAGACCGAACTCGCCGCGGAAGCGATGGGGGTAAAGCTTCAATTCCTAGAAGTACAAAGTTCGAAGGACATTGAAGCGGGATTTCAAGCGGCCAGCAAGGCGCGAACGGACGCGGTCCTTTTGCTACCCAACCCGTTCCACTTCTCTATGCGAAATCAGATTGCAGAATTCGCGATAAGGAACCGGCTGCCGGTGGTATACGGCAGGCCGGAATACGTGGAGGCCGGGGGGCTTATGAACTACGGCGTGAGCTTTACGCATCTCGACCGGCGCGCCGCGACGTTCGTCGACAAGATCTTGAAAGGCGCCAAGCCCGCCGATTTACCCGTCGAACAGCCCACGAAATTTGAGTTCGTCATCAATCTCAAAGCGGCCAAGCAGATCGGATTGACGATTCCGCCGAATGTGCTGGCAAGGGCGGATCGAGTCATAAAATGACAGTGATGAGTGACGAGTGCTGAGGACTGAGTTATGAAGACCAAGAAAAAACTCTGTGAGCGGCTCACGCCAACCGGCGGCTCATCAATATCGAAAAACTCTGTACTCATCGCTCAGCGCTCAGTCCTATTGGTCGCTCTCTGCTCCCTGCTCCTGGCTCCCTGCTTTCCTGCCCAGGCGCAGCAGCCGGAGAAAGTCTCTCGGTTAGGCTACTTGTCGTCGACCGATTCCGCGAGTGAATTGGACCGTTCCGGTCCATTGCGGGCGGCTCTGCGCAAGCTAGGTTATGTAGAAGGGCAGAGCCTCACTATCGAATACCGATATGCGGAGGGCAAGGCCGATCGGCTCCCCGAGCTTGCGGCCGAACTCGTGCGCCTCAAGGTTGATCTGATCGTGGCCGCGGGAGGCGACTTGGTGATCCTGGCAGCCAAGAATGCGACCAAGACAATTCCCATCGTTTTGACGGGGCTTGGAAGCGATCCAGTCAAGGCGGGCTTCGTTGAGAGTCTTGCCCGTCCCGGCGGCAACATCACCGGCTTTACAATCCTTACCACAGAACTGGGCAGTAAGCGGCTGGAGCTGCTCAAAGAAGCTGTCCAAAAAATTGCCCGCGTCGCGGTTCTCTACGATCCGGGCGCTCCCGGCATTACACGTGAGGTGAAAGAGGTTCTCCCAGTTGCGGCGCGCGCGCTGGGGTTGACTATGCAGCCTTGGGAGGTACGAGATGCGGACGGTTTGGAGAGGGTATTCGCCGCGTTAAACAAGGAGCGCCCGGACGGACTCTATGCGCCCGGTGCGGGCGCGGTAATGACTGCAAACCAGAAACGAATCGCGGGTTTTGCTTTAAAGAGCCGCTTACCGTCGATGTACTCCAACAGGAAAGCGGTGGAAGATGGCGGGCTTATGTCCTACGCGGCCGACCGCGTCGACAGCTTCCGGCGCGTTTCATACTACGTGGACAGTATTCTGAAGGGAGCGAAGCCGGCCGATCTGCCAGTGGAGCAACCGACGAAGTTCGAGTTCATCATTAATCTGAAAGCCGCCAAACAGATCGGCCTGACGATTCCGCCGAATGTGCTGACAAGGGCGGATGGGGTCATTCGGTGAAAGCACTGCGTGGGTTCCGATGGTTTCAAGTGTTCCAATCGTTCCAAATGTTCCAGTGGTTTCAATTGTTTCGGACCAAAAGCAACAAGCGAAGTGCAAATACGCGACCCATTGAGTTGAGTTTTTTAGTCGCGAACTTTCATCCGGAGGGAACCCATGCCTACCATTCTCTGCCTCACTCTCCTAACTTTTCTCACCCTGGTGGTTTTCCCGCCCGCCGAGGCGCAGCAGACCGACAAAGTTCCACGGATCGGTTACCTATCTATATCACCCCGCGGTCCCCGCCAAGAATTATTCCGCGAAGGTCTGCGTGAGCTTGGATACATCGAGGGAAAAAACATCGTCATAGAATGGCGGTCCGCTGGCGGGAATCGAGATCGAGGACCCGAACTTGCCGACGAGCTAGTGCGTCTCAAGGTAGACGTAATCGTGACGGGAGGACCAGGGGCGACTCGTCCGGCAAAGGCAGCGACAAAGACAATTCCAATCGTCATGACACAGGATAATGATCCCGTGGGCAACGGATTTGTCGCCAGCCTTGCGCGGCCGGGCGGTAACATTACAGGACTGTCAAGTCTTGCCGCAGAACTCAGTGGAAAACGGCTGGAGCTTCTAAAAGAAATAGTTCCAACGCTATCCCGCGTTACCATCCTCGGGACTCCGGTTGCGCAGAGCTATGCACAATCTCTAAAAGAAACACAACTCGCCGCAGCTGCCTTGAAGCTGCAGCTTCAATATGTGGACGTATTAGGTCCTACGGATATTGAGCCCGCGTTTCGCGCCGCAGGCAAAGGACGGGCTGAAGCACTCCTCATGCTACTTGGAGGTCCAGTCTTAAATACTCATGGGAGACAGATTATAGACCTTGCGACCAAGAGCAAACTCCCGGCGATATATGAAAGACCCAGTGATGTGGAAGCCGGGGGACTCATGGCTTATAGCGCGAACACCGACGATCTAGGTCGCCGCGCCGCAATCTACGTAGACAAGATTTTGAAGGGCGCCAAGCCCGCCGACCTTCCCGTCGAGCAGCCGAGCAAATTCGAGTTTGCCGTTAATCTGAAGACTGCCAAGCAGATCGGATTAACCATACCTCCTAATGTTTTGGCTAGAGCGGACCGGGTTATCCGGTGACGGTTGTAGGCAACCAGCAGCCAGCGAAAGTAGGAACATATCATGAGCAGAAAATTATTTGGTTTGGCTCTATGTTCCCTGCTCTTTGCTCCCGGCTTTTCAACAGAGGAGCAACAGACGGCAAAAATCCCCCGGATCGGAATTCTAGGTGCTTCCGCCATCAGCGGTGCGGCCCGGAGCCAGGCCATCCGGCAGGCTCTGCGCGAGATTGGTTTCATCGAAGGACAAAACATCGCCATCGAGGAGCGCTATCACGAGGGGACACCCGATCGGCGCCGTAGAGCAGAGATTGCGGCTGAGCTGGTGCGTCTCAATGTCGATGTCATCGTCGTAGCAGGAGGGGACGGTGTCGTTCGATGGGCCATGGATACGACAAAAACGATTCCCATAGTTTTGATGGGTCAGGGGACCGATCCGGTCGTCGCGGGATTCGTTAAAAGCCTAGCGCGTCCCGGCGGCAACGTCACCGGGCTTTCAAACCTCAGTACACACCTAGGTGGCAAGCGCCTCGAGCTGTTTAAAGACACGGTTCCCAAACTTGTCCGTGTCGCGATTCTCTACGATCCGGCTCAGCCGGGTACTGCGCGCGAGTTAAAGGAGGACCTTCCTCCCGCGGCGCGCACGCTGGGATTGACTCTTGACCCCAGGGAGGTAGGGGACGCGGACAGTTTCGAAAGGATATTCGCCGCGCTGAACAAGGAGCGGCCGGATGGACTTCTATACCTCGCCGCCGGAGCGCTGATGCGTGATAACGAAACGCGAGTCGCCGGGTTGGCGTTAAAGAGCCGGATACCGTCAGCCTTCGCTAACAGAGCGGCAGTAGAAGCCGGCGGACTCATGTCCTACCGTGCGGACGAGTCGGACATCTACCGGCGGCTGGCCATCTACGTGGATAGGATCCTAAAGGGCGCTAAGCCCGCCGACCTTCCTGTCGAGCAACCGACCAAGTTTGAACTGGTGATCAACCTAAACGCAGCCAAACAAATCGGATTAACGATTCCACCAAATGTCTTAGCCAGAGCTGATCGAGTTATCCGATGATCGAACAATCTAACGTCACAAATCAAAAATCAAAAATCGTGAGGCGATTCCGCCGAACGTGCTGGCAAGGGCGGACAAAGTAATTAGGTGAGGCGTGAGGAGTGAGCAGGAGAGAGTTAGCAGCCGAGCCCCGGGAGAGAAACCGATGATTAAAAAAGTTGTTATCTGCCTACTGACAACTGCTCTCCTGTCGACTGTTTCGTTTGCCGAGGCGCAGCAGCCGGGAAAAGTCCCGCGGATCGGATACTTAACTGGTTCCTCCCTTTCCGGTATCACGGCCAGGACCGAAGCATTGCGGCAGGGTTTGCGCGAGCTTGGCTACATCGAAGGAAAAAACATAGTCATTGAATGGCGGAGCGCGGACGGAAATCGCGATCGCCAGCACGCACTTGCGGTCGAGCTAGTCCGTCTTCAGGTAAATGTCATCGTCACCAGCAGTGCGACGGACACCCGTGCGGCCAAGGAGGTGACGTCTACGATTCCCATTGTGATGACGCAGAGCGGAGATCCGGTGGCGGAGGGATTCGTCGCCAGTCTTGCGCGACCAGGCGGAAATATTACTGGTTTGGCAGCCCTTTCCCCGGAGTTAAGCGGAAAGCGACTGGAGCTGCTGAGGGAGATTGTTCCCGGGCTCTCCCGCGTTGCTGTTTTCGGAACTTCGACGAGCGCGAGCAACGCGCAAGAGTTAAGAGAAGCGGAACTCGCCGCAGGAGCATTAGGGGTGAAACTCCAATACTTCGACGTGCTAGTTCCTCAGGATATTGAGACTGCCTTCCGAGCCGCCACCAAGGAGCGGTCCGACGCCGTCCTTATGAATGCGTCGGGCCGCCTCATGAATTTTCAGCGAAAAGAGATAGCAGCTCTTGCGATAGCGAGTCGGCTCCCGGTGATATATGGCGGGCGACAATATGTGGAAGCTGGCGGTCTAATGAACTACGGCGTGAACCAGAACGACTTGCATCGGCGTGCCGCCACCTACGTCGACAAGATCCTTAAAGGCGGAAATCCCGGTGATTTGCCCGT
>JBFJNS010000065.1:0-10413 GCA_041618055.1 Binatia bacterium | reverse complement strand
TGGCCACAAAGGCGCTCTCAATCATGTCGCGCATGAGCCCATGGTCGACTTCAAATGGCGTTGCGGGATGACAGCCGACCTTGACTTCGTAGCTCTTTTCAATGTGGTTCAGGGCTGGTGACGACAATGGAAAAGGCATATTTCCCCCCTGGACCAAAGCGCGAAACCATTTGAGCCGTTCGCCGCACAGGGGATGATAACCGCGGCGCACATAGACCGCAACGTCTCCGACGGCGAGGCATGCTTTGAGAAACTGGTTGGTGCGGTAATCCGTTGAGAGACGGCGCTCCGGCAGATTCGCCGTGAGCAACCCGGCCGTACGATTGCACAGAAGTCTGGCAAACTCGAACGCGGGAATGTCACTTTGTTTGAAGTCTGGCATCTCCGCGCGAACGTCGCGTCCGGCGATCAGCAGACTGGCGTATTTCAGATCGTAGTTCTGGATCGTCACGCAAAGACTGCCCAAGGACGCACGCGAGATACAACCGAGATCGACAAAATCGATCTTTAATGTGCTGGCGAGTTCGCGGCCGAGCGACCTCAGGGGCATGCCATCGTCCGTTTGCTGCGAGAGGACTACGAGCAGGTCGAAGTCGTTGACGCCGCGCCAGCGGGCCCCATCGAATCGAACAGAACCTTCACCGCGGCCAAAGGAGCCTATGAGATAGATCGCGTCGTAACCGATTCTGAGCCTGTCGATGGCGGCTACGACCAGCTCGATATCACCGCGGATGTCTTGCTCGGCTCGGGCGTTGTTTTGGCTGATCAAATTAGACACGATTAACCTAACAGACTCTTTCCTCTATTGCCCCGGGGCGGCGCCACGCCAGCCGCTGCGCAAAGACTGGGGCACACATCGATTAATTCCACCTCTTCGAGCACCCGCGGGTTGATACTCGGCCCGAAGGCCAGGAAGAAGCCCTTCATGTCTTCGTGGTCGCTATCGTAGCCGTGCATGCCTCTGTTGCGGGTATAGCGATCATGAAAGTAGTCCGGGAACACCAACACCCCTGTATTCGCCCACCAGATGAGATCGCCGTATTTCCGATCGCGAATGGGAATAGCGTATCGCGCCGCCATGGCGTCGTCGATAAATCGCCCCTTGTTCTGCAGGGCCGAGAGCTCGGGGATTCGTTCGACAAATTGCCGGCCCTTTCCCGACAACCAGCGGAAACGTGCCATGGTCGAATCCAAGAACATAACGAAATCTTTTCCTGTCCTAACACCCTGGCTTTTTGCGAATCCCTCTACGGCCGCCACTACATCGATCTCCTCAACGACATCGGTCATGCCGTGATCACCGATCATGACCCAAGTTGTTTCACTGCCGTAGCGCGCAGCGATCTCCCGCAGCTTGCGATCGATTTCCCCCGTCACCTCCCGGCGTTTCCGAGAGCTGGGGCCGCACGCATGCACGAGCGCATCGGAATCCGAGAATTGACCGAGCAGCATGCGCGTCGAAGAACCCGCTTCTCGAAGCAACATCTCCAACACCCTTTCGTCCTCCCCATTCACGGCGGGGTACATGAAGAATTTGTATGTAATTTGCTTCTCACAAAGCTTATCGAAGATCGTTTCGTCGGGGTATGCGCCCGCCATGTGAATGGGACGATGATCTTCCGACACTCCGAGGAGCGGTAATATTTCGAAGGGGATATATGCGGGCGGCGCATGACAAGCGAATTTTTTGGACTCGGTTTGAATCCATGAGCGGTACGCTTGCTCGTGACGATCATGCCCCTCTCGCAGCAGCCTTTTCACGCGTCGCAGCCCCGAAATCGAGGGCAAGCCTTTCTCTATCGCAGCCGTTGCGCGCATGCGCCGCCATCGCCCGTCGCGCTTCAAGAATTGGAACGGCGAATTCTCGGCATCGAAGTTAAACATGGTGAAAGCGCCGCTTTCGGTTCCCTTGGTGCCCGTGAAAATCGCTGTGCGCTGGGTGAACCCCGTCGTCGAACGGAGTTTCTTGCCGTAAACCCCCCTTTTGGTTCCCTCGAAGAGGAAAGGCGTGTCGATCGGATTAATATAGTCATGTCTGAACGCATCCAATAACAAGAAGATTATTTTTTCATTCGCCCCCGACATGACTCTACTCGGTCCACTGAACGTCTAAATCGACAATATCGCCGTCAATAAGATGACGGCCGTTCGCCTCGGTGGCGCCGCCTTTGACTTCGAAGCGAATAAGCTCCCCGATCCAGCCTAATCTTGCAATTGGCCAACCACTCCCGGCATCATATATTCCCGATCGCAGACAATAGATTCGCGGCACGAGGGGAATATTGCGGACCACACAAGACAGCTCGCCTGTACCTTCTTGGAGGTCGTATTCTTTTCCCGCATACTTTGCCAGGCAGGTCGCAATTCTGGTTTCATTGTCGCCCGTCCAAAAAGAAAACCCCCAGGTGACACCCGCGAAATTTCGCAGCGTGCGATACCTCAAATTCACTCGAAGAGAACCGCCGGACCTCAATTCACTAGCGTCGATCGGTTCGATTTTGACGCTGTCGACCACGACGGGATTGGCCTCCGTTAAAACAACCTCAGGGCGCGTTGGCCATGGCCCGTCTGCAGCTTCATTCAAGCGGGAATATTTTTCCACGGCGCCCGCCGTCGGGCCATCAAAGACCACCGCGCCCCGGTCCAAGACCAGGCAGCGGTGGCAGACCGATTGGATGAGGTGCATATTGTGGGAAACCAATATGAGCGCGCCCCCGCTCTGCAAATAGTTTTTCATGTGCGTCAAGCATTTTCGCTGAAACGCAAGATCGCCCACGGCCAAAACCTCGTCGACGAACAAAACTTCGGGGTTGAGATGCGCGGCCACAGCAAAACCTAGCCGGGCCTTCATCCCCTGGCTATAACTTTGCACCGGCATGTCGACAAAATCGTCTATTTCGGCGAACGCGACGATATCATCGATGCGGCGGTCGATCATCCGTTTTTGCAGACCGAGAATGGCTCCGTTCACATAAATATTTTCACGCCCCGTAAGCACCGGCGCGAAACCGGCCCCCAACTCAATGAGAGGCGCAACCCGACCCCTAACCATGATCTGACCCGCGTCGGGTTTGATCAGTCCGACGAGCAGCCGAAGCAGCGTGGTTTTGCCCGCTCCGTTCCGACCTAGCAAACCGAGAGCTTCGCCGCAGGATAAGGTGAAAGAGACCTCCCGCAGCGCCCAAAACTCGTCCTGGCGCAACCGGCTGCTTTGCCCATACCGGCCGACTACTTCTCGGCCGATGTCCTGGATTCCGTACCACAGAGACTTCCGCAGAGTGCGGCAGAATTTTTTCGCAATCGAATCGACCTCGACGACCATGTGATGATTCATGACGACGCTGATAATAACCGATTCAGCCGCTGACGCGCGCAACCAGATGAGGCATCGCGAGTCTAAAAAACACCCACGAAATAAGCAGCACGAGCAGGGTCGCCGCGCTCACGATCATGAAGTGACCCCCTTGAGTGATAGGAGCCCCGGCCAAAAGTTCTCTTACCGTGATTAGTATTGGACTGACCGGATTGGCGTGGTTGATGAGAGACGCCGGCCAAGTCGTGGGCGGGGGATAGACAATGGGAGTGGCAAAAAACCAGACGGTCAATAGCGGATAAAGTCCCCGTTCCACGTCTCCCAATAAGAGCCCCAACGGTGCGAGCAGAATGCCGATGGCCAAGCCCAAACCGACCAAGGCTAAGATCGCAAACGGCGCCAGCCAAAGCGTCCAAGATACGCCGATCCCGTAGGCAAACAGCAGCGAGACCAGCAGAATAAAGCGAATGGCGAAATAGACCAGCACCTCGCCCAAGGCTCCCGCAACGATGGCTTCGCGCGGGAAATTGACTCGACCCAGAATTGACTTCAACTGTATCAGCCATTGGAGCGGCCGTTGGAGCGAGTCCGTAAAGACCTGCCACAGCAAAGTTCCCATGAAGACATAAAGCGCGTATGGAATGCCCGTATCGGCAGTTTTCAAAATCCCCTGCGAATTGAGAAACACAAAGCCCAGTGTGGCCAACAGCGGGCCAAACAAAACCCAGAAATAACCGAGGAGCGATTGCCGGTATTGCGAGGTCAAATTGCGAATCAGCAGCCGCCACGCCAGGTGCCTGCACTCCAGAAGATCCCGCATCATGTGATTGAGCAGTTGCCGTGGTTCACGCAAAACCGGAGTCGAAGTGTAGACCCGCTTCGGCAACTCCCCTGATCCTCTGGAGTGAGAAGTCCCGTTTGACACCTCAGCCCCCAAGGACAGTGGCGGACAAAGATCGCCCGCGGGACCAATACAAGCGGTAGATCGGGGCCCACAAGAACCATTTCTTTTCCGCCCCGGTTTCGTGAATGAACTTGAAGTCCGCAGATATGGAACGGAACCACGCGCGAATCCACTCGTTCGCACCCTCGCCGGTTGTGCCGTAAAGCTGTTGCATGGCGAGAGCCTCTTTACGGCAACGGAAATAGACATCTTGAAATGATTCATTGTGTGAATGGTAAACCGTTGCTGTAGGTTCATAGACGGTTCGATGACCAAGGTGCAGCATCGCCCGCGCCCATTCGCTGTCCTCGCAGTAGGGCAGATTTTCGTCGAAGCGACGCTTCGTCCAACACTCTTTTCTAATAGCTGCGTTCGCGTTCGAAAACCGGTGATGACGCGGGTCGTCGTAGTCCGTTTGAACCACAATTTCGTCGCCATAGTATTCCAGACAGTCACGTTGTACGGGAGGCCAAGCGTTTTGGTGTGCAACCTGCCGCCCGTAGACACCGGCGACATTCTTGTCGGCGAAAGGCCGAAGCAGGGATTGCAGCCAGAACCCGTCGGCAGGAAAGGCGTGGGCGCTTAAGGTAACGACAAAATCACCTGATGCGGCGTCGATGCCGCGATTGAGGGCTCTTCCGTAGGAAAACTCACTTCCAGAAATCTGCATAATTTTAAGCCCTTGCTGCCGTTGCAGAATCGCAAGGGTGGCGTCCGTAGAACCGGAATCGACAACCACGAGCTCGACTTGTGACCCATGGGGCTGCAGGCGAACCATCTCGATGGTTTTTTCAATCGAGGCGGACTCGTTTTTCGTTCGAAGGACTAAAGAGATCGTCATGCGGAGACCGCAAGTCTAAGAAATTATTCAATTATAACATCCCGTGGCCTTTTTGATAAAGCAAAATTTCCTCGCCGCCTCTCCCCGCATTCCGGGGGATCAATCTCACAGGGGAAGAAAAAAGGCAGAAAATCCTGACATATCCATGTATAATTGTGCAAAATTCGACTGCATTGTCGCGACAGAGATCCGTGGACTGGGGACAATAAAGGTCTTCCGCTAAAGCCGGAAATGGAACGCTACATCTTCGCTTTGAAACTGTTCTCTTAAACATTTGCAACCGAATCCTTGGGCGGCACTCACGCGGCATTTGGGGGGGCCTTCGGGATTTGAGTAGATTTCAGAATGCTTTCAAACCAAGCCTGTCTTCTAACCATCGCGAGCTGCAATCGGCGCGCGGGAATCGCGGTTGTGGCCGAGAGTTTCTCGACCCACCATCCCGGCGCGCAAATTTTTATCTGCCTCGTGGACCGCCCCGGCCCCGAGGCGCCGCCGTTGGACCTTCCCGGCAAATTCTTTTTTGCCGACGAGCTTTCCCTGCCGGGCGGCCAGCGGTTCTTGTTCCAGTACGAGGCTTTCGAACTTTGTTGCGCGCTCAAACCCTACGCCATAACCCATGTCATGCAGCAATATGGTGTCGACCACCTTCTCTATTTAGATTCCGATATTCTCGTACTGCAGTCTTTCTGGGACGATCTGGCGCTTCCATGGCAAAGCCATTCCTTGCTTCTGACGCCGCATTTGACTCGGCTCCCGATAGGGCTTCCCATGGAGTTTCAACGCTCCCTCGTACAGCACGGAGCGTATAATGGTGGGTTTGTGGCTGTAAAACTTGATAGTGATGCCAAACAAATCCTCCAATGCTGGGCAGCCGTGCTCGCAACCGGGTGTACGTTTGATCCCATGAATAGTATTTACGTCGACCAACGCTGGCTCGATCTGCTCACATCGGCCTCGGCAGCGTTTGGCATTTTACGCGATCCGGGGCTGAACGTGGCTTACTGGAACCTCCATGAACGCGTGCTGGAGCGAAACGCTGCTGGGATGTGGACTACCAACAATCAACCGCTGAAGTTTTTTCACTTTAGCGGCTTCAATCGAGACCGCCTTACAACCAAAATGACGTGCACCGACCCGAACGCCCTCGCCTTGGCTCGCGATTACGGCAAGTTGTTGGACGAGGCGGGAGAATCAAAGTTTGCTCGTTTACCTTACGGTTGGGCTTCCTATTGTGACGGCAGCCCCATCCCTGTCTCACACCGCGACTTAATCTTAAGCAATCACCCGGAGCTGCGCGACGTGTCGGAGCCCTTTGTCCTACCGACAAACGTCACGAAATGGAAGACGATGCAACTTTTGGCTCAGGAGAGCGTCCCCGCGCGCATCGGTCAGCGCTATCGTGATCGTGAAAGAGCCGCCGATTTGCTTCGACAGGCTCAATGCCACCCAGTGTTAGGTCTTGCCTGGAAGCTCTGGTGTCGTTTCATCAACCCATCCCGACGTGCGAAGTTGCCCCCTTATGCCCAGCCCTAATGAACAGCCCCACGTCGCTATCGTCTGCGACACAGTGCCGTATCCTGCAAGGTCCGGGGATAATCAACGCATCGCCGAACTCATTCACGTGCTGCGAGAAAAAGGATGGTTTGTCCACCTCCTCGTCACTGCGCTGATGGACAAGAAGCTACGAAACTTGTGCCGCAGCCACGTGGATGCTCTTCACGTTTACAACGGAAGAGGAATGAAGACACGAACGCGAAACGCGATACGCCGTGCGGTCCGGTTCATTGATAGGATCGGCAAGAGAGCGGGAATTCCGCCGGCAGAAGAATTGGCAAGTCGATGGCTCGGGAGAGCCTTAACGCCTCTCGTCATGGATTACTGGCAGCGCTACCCTCAGGGACTAGACTGCGTCGTAGCTCGCTTGTCAGCCCGATACCCCTGGAAAGCTTTGATCGTGGAGTACATATGGCTCTACCCTGCGGCGCGGAGTCTCCATAATGGTGTCGCCCGCTTGTTGGATACCCACGACATACAGCACAAACGAGTGGAAGAATTCACGTCACGCGGGATGCAATTTCCCTTGCGTATTACGCGAGAGGAGGAAGCTGATATTTTCAACCAATTCGACGCCGTGATCGCTATTCAGGCGGCGGAAGCGGAAGTAATAAAGACTATGTGTCCAGGGCTGCGGGTTCTAACAGTCGGCTCTCGAGGCTGTGGAGGTCAGCCAGGATCCGCTGCTCCAGTCGACGGACGCCTTCTTTATGTCGGCGGCTATAACGGCGCCAACATTGACGGCTTGCGCCGTTTCTTGCTCTCGATCTGGCCCCATATTCACCTGCGATATCCCCACGCCCATCTGCATGTGTGCGGTTACATCTATCGCGCTTTTTTGGGCGAGCAGTTCGAGAATGTAAGGTTCCTTGGGCACAGGGACAGCGTTGAAAACGAGTACGCTGAAGCGGCGGTGGTCATCAATCCTGCGTGGATCGGCACCGGACTAAAGATTAAAACGATTGAAGCGCTCGCGCGCGGAAAGGCTCTGGTGACGACCTCAAAGGGGATCGAAGGTCTCCCCGAAGGGATCGAGGGAAGTGTCCTGGTTGCCGATGACGATGAGACGTTTGCCCAACATCTCCTGCGATTACTGGTAGATCCGGAAGCGCGGCACCGCCTGTCCGAGGCGGCGAGCACTTTCTCCGATGCACACCTAAACGAGTGCGCGGTCTACCAGGAACTCTTTGATTTCTTAAACCAGCTAAAATGAAAATCCTGGTTCTGACCAAGCGCCAATACATGGGTAAAGACCTCCTGGATGATCGCTTCGGGCGATTCTGGGAATTGCCTGCAGAATTATCTCGCCTTGGACATGAAGTACAAGGCATCGCGCTCAGTTATAGGACTAAGCCAGAAGGCGCGTGGGCGCCTTCGATCAGCTCTTCCACCGGAAGCGTCACATGGCATTCCTTAAACCTGTTCAATACTCCGTGGCCAGGGCTGAGGCGGTATCTTCGTTTTGTTCAAAAACGCGGAGGCGCCTTCGATCCCGAGGTCATTTGGGCGTGTTCGGATGCTTTGCACGCCATTCTCGGTTACAAGCTCGCAAAGAATGGCACCGCCAGGTTAGTCATCGATCTCTACGACAACTTTGAGAGTTACACGGCCACGCGAATTCCCGGCATCCTGCCTCTTTTCAAGCGAGCCGTCAGGGCCGCGGACGGTGTGACCTGCGTCAGTTCTCAACTAGCAAACTACATTGCCGCTCAGTACCGATGTCCCGCACCCGTCCTTCTGTTGGAGAACGCCATTCGGGCAGACCTTTTCCGTCCCATAAAGCAACGGTCTTGTCGCACACATTTAGGGCTGCCCGAAGATCGAAAGATCATCGGCATGGCCGGCGCTTTAAATAAAAGTCGCGGCATTAGCACGTTGTATCGCGGATTCGAAATCCTCGCTGGCGAAGACAGCCGGGTGGATCTCGCCATTGCGGGGCCGCGCCCTCTCAAAAATAACATCCCCTCCGGCACGCGAGTACATGATCTAGGAATCCTTCCGTTAGAAACCGTTCCGGTGCTTCTCAACGCCCTTGACGTTGCCGCAGTATGCAATCGGAATTCCCCGTTCGGGCGTTACAATTATCCCCAAAAGGCCCGGGAAATTTTGGCTTGCGGCGTTCCTATTGTAGCCGCGGAGGTCGGTACCATGAAGGAGCTTTTGAGAAACCATCCCGAATGTTTGTACCAACCCGGTGATCCACGGAGTCTGGCTCGAGCCGTGCGTTCACAATTGGCGAACCCAACTAGAATCGAGTGGAGTGTTCCCGCGTGGTCGGAAATGGCTGTGCGACTAGGAACATTTTTTCAGCAACTACTTCATCGCTAAGTATGACCGAACGAGCGCTTAAGGTTTTATGGTTGACTTCGAGCTACCCGCGAAGTCCCCAGGATTCGGCTTCCGTCTTTCTTCGATACTTGGCAGAGCAATTGTCCGACCGTGGGGTTGAAGTTTGTATTTTAGCTCCCGCTGATGGCAAAGGGCGCACGAGGGCCGAGGGCAAAGTCACGGTCCATCGCTTTCAATATTTTCCCATTGCATTGCAAGCGCTCGCTTATGGATCGGGAATATTGCCTAATTTGAGACGCTCGCCGTGGCTGTGGGTTCAGGTGCCTTTTTTCTTGCTGTCGATGGCATACCGGCTGCTGCGCCTCATTCGCGCCGAAAAGCCATCCCTGATTCATGCTCACTGGATTCTCCCTCAGGGATTCATTGCAGCGCTCGCGAAGCTCAGCCTCGGAATAGCGCTCATAACCACCGTCCACGGCGCCGACAGCTTCGCGCTGCGGGGTCGGGTTATGACTCGAATCAAGCGTTTCATTATCGCCGTGAGCGATGCCTGGACAGCCAACACTGACGCCACCGCAAGCGCGATTGGGCTATTAACCTCCCTGCCCAAACCGATAGTGATTCCTATGGGTGTCGACATCGGCCTATTTGCCGGGGGAAATCCCGCAAGACTGCGTGCAGAACTCCCTGAAAACGAATTGGTAATACTGTTCGTCGGCCGATTGGTTGAAAAAAAAGGATGCCACGACCTGCTGCAAGGGTTTTCCCTTCTACCATCGGATCTCCGTGTCCGGACAACGCTTTGGATCGTTGGCGATGGCGATCAGAAAGCTCGACTGGAAGGACGTGCAAAAGGTCTAGGAATAGACCACAAGGTTTGCTTCTGGGGAACCATACCCAACAAGGATCTGCCAGACTTCTATGCCGCTGCGGACCTGTTTGCCGCACCGTCCGTAGAGGCGGCTTCGGGCGACACTGAGGGGCAGGGGGTAGTATTCCTGGAAGCATTCGCAGCACGGGCCTGTGTAATTACCACGCGCGTCGGTGGAATTGGCCATGTTGTCACGGACGGCGTTACCGGCCGGGTGTTGGAGCCTGGTCGCCCGGATATTCTTGCCAACACCATCGAACAACTGTTGCTTGACGGCAACGAGCGCAAGCGACTAGCTGAGAATGCGTTCCGGAGAGCTCAGGAAATTTACGATTGGAAATGTGTCGCGGCGCAATTCGAGAAACTCTACAGGCGTGTTTGCGACTCTCACCATAATCTCGCGTAAAGGCAATCGGTGACTTTGAGTGACCGAATCGCACCGTTGCCAGTGGTGTTCAGCCTTACAGTCCAACCGGCGACCCGTTGAATTTCAATCGCGCCGACCTTCTTCTTGAAAGCTTGAATCAGAATCTTTCATCTCGTACACGGACCCAACTCTCTTGTGCTCGGCCGAAGAGGCAACGTAAGCTTCCCCGTCAAGT
>JBFJNS010000064.1:0-10463 GCA_041618055.1 Binatia bacterium | reverse complement strand
TGCGGCTGACGACCAGCTCCAGATGAGACCCCATCGCGAATTGTCGGCCTGCAACTTTGAGAATCTGTTAAGCTCTTAAGACCAGGTGTAGCATCTTGCGCTTCTTTGACGGCGTATTACAATTGCGATAATCTGTATATACGCAATAGATGGAGGTGCACTCATGGCGAAGGCGTTGACGTCGCTCCGGCTTGACGAACAGCTTGTAAAGCGGGCCCAAAAAGCCCTCGGAGCAAAGAGCAGAACTCAGACCATTGAAATGTCTCTGCAAGCCGTCGTGGAGACGGAGAAACATCGCAAGCTGATCAAGCGTTACAGCGGAAAGGCGAGGCCTGGTGACTTTGAGCACAGCTAACCTCGCGATTCTGGATACTTCGGTTTACATCGACAACTTGAGATCCGGGCGG
This sequence comes from Binatia bacterium, assembly GCA_041618055.1. Taxonomy (GTDB): domain Bacteria; phylum Desulfobacterota; class Binatia; order UBA9968; family UBA9968; genus JBFJNS01. Next base: position 10,056 of record JBFJNS010000064.1, on the reverse strand, counting down.
TTTAAAAACGAAATTTTGGATCTCAAATTCGTCGTGCGTTGCAGCGCCGTGGTTCTGGCTGAATTGTCCAGGGGCGCTCGCTCAGGGCCAATGAAGCGATTCGTCGACGACTTGGCAAGAAACCTCCGGGTCATCGCTCCCGACGAGCGGGAGTGGGTCGAATCGGGAGGGGTCGTCAATCGGCTCGTGGCCGCTCGAGGCTACGACATTCACAAAGCCAGGGAAGTTCATTTTGATGTTCTCATTGCTCTCACCGCGCGGCGCATCGGGGCTTACCTCATTACGTGCAACGCAGGGGATTTTACGGCGATCCGCCGCTATGTCAACTTTAATCTCATTTGCTGGTGAGGCAAAACCTACCGGTCGCTGACCTACCCTCACGCCACTAATTTCGTACCCATGCGGACCGTTTGAAGCCAAAGCCCCTCCTGTAAGAAATCGCGGGGTCTTACGACTATTGAGTTAGAGCCAGAGTGGGTTTACCGCTCGGAGCTTTTTGAAATTCCGGGGTGGTAGTTCCACTTTAATACAAAAAAGGAGGTGTCGCATGTTCGGTCATGCCAAGAAAATTTTGTCCGTAATCGGAATTGGTCTCCTCGCTGGCTGCGCGGCAAGCAAGCCAATTCCTATCCGTCAGGGTCCACCGATTGCCGCGCCAGCATACACATCGGGCGAACAGTGGGCCTATCACGTCGTAAGTCCACAAGGTGGACCCGCGAATGTGCGGATCAGCTATAACGGGGGAAAGTTTGACCATGATAATAGGGAGATATGGGATGGGACCGTCTGGGCCACGGTCTATCGTGCCGACTCAAAGCTTAAACCGCTCAGTTTTCCCCTCGCTCCAGGGAAAACGTGGACCTATGATTATGAAGCGGAGGGTAGGCGAGGTACATTTGTGAGACACGCGGAAGTGAAGGTGATAGGGCCTACAGCACAACCCGTGAAAACACGAGCTGGACAGTTCAAAGCAACGGAAATTCGCAGAGTGGAAACCTGGGGGAGTGCTCAGCGAGAGACGACGTACTTTTACAGCCCAGACACAAACAGTGTTGTGAAATTAAGGTCTACAATCTACACCAACGCTGGTAACAGGGATTACGAAATGGAACTAGTCAAATATAACGGGGGGCGTTAAGGGGGCATGATCGCCGCGAGCCGCGTCAGGCGGTAACTACGGCCTCATGGGTCACAGATTGTGGAGATTTTGCTGGTTCGTTGACCTCTGATTCATGCCTATCGTGTGTTATGATCTATAAGCCTCTTGGATTTACCGTTAGGTTAGAGGGGAATCCTTTATGAATCCCTCCAAAGACAAACTGACGAACCTTTTGCGCCGCCTGCCTGATCGAACACCTGCCAGCGGGGACAGAGGCGGGTGTCCTGATGAGGAGGCACTGGCGGATTATCTCGGCGGGAATCTCGCAAAAGATGTAAGCGCCAATCTGGAAGAGCATCTGGCGGGTTGTTCCGCCTGCACCGGTGAGCTGGCGGCGGCTTATCAGGCCGGGGCGGAGGAAGAGGTCGGACAGGCACCTCAAGTTCTTGTGGAAAGACTCAAGGGCCTCGTACCGGACAAGCAGACCGTCTTCGATCTTGTGGTTCGCCTGACGCAGGATACCCTTGAGTTGATGCGCGCGTCGGTGCCCGTGACATGGCCAGTCCTGGCAGCTTCCGTGCGTGGTGGAGAATCGCCCGCGGCGGGCAAGGCGCTGCGGGTAGGAAAAGACATGGGACGGTTCAAGGTGACGGTGGAGTTGGAAGCCGCAGAGAAGGGGAGTTGCCAGCTCGATGTCCATGTGAGCGACGAGTTGGGCCGCCCGGCCGAGGGAGTTCGCTTGGGACTATCGTCCGGGGGGCGAGAACAGGCTTCATTTTTGACATCCGCGGCAGGCGATATCGTTTTCGGGGGGATTACACCAGCCGATTATCAGCTAACGATCAGCGATCGGGGCGGATTGGTGGGAGCCATTGAGCTGAGCTTGACTCAAGAACGCTGATATCTGTAAAAGACTGATTAGATCCTTTGACGATCGCGCCCATGGACAAACCGAGCTTAGTACTCGACCTGACGCGGGTAGGTGACGCGCTCAAGGTTGTTCTGGACGAGAAAGACGGTAGAGGCGAACGCACGCTTCGCCCTTACGAGATCCATGCGGTCGCCTGGGAGCAAGTCGACAAAGAATGCCGGATAGTTCTCAGCTTGCTTGGCCGCGCCAGCCGAAATGCCGATCAGAGCCCGGAATGTGTTGCCAATCTCAAGCGATCGGGCGAATTGCTCTTCGATCTCCTTTTTCCGCCGAAGGTCAAAGGTAAAATTGCGCGGACAAATTCCCAGATTCTGACGCTTCGCCTCGACGACAGCCTCCTCTACATACCCTGGCAGCTCCTCTACGACGGGCGCGAGTTTTTGTGCCGGCGCTTCGCCATGGGGCGCATCGTCAGCACACGGCAAGCCCCGACGGCGCAGTCCGATCGTGAACTGAATCCTCCGTATAAGATTCTGATCGTTGCCGATCCGCGAGGGGATCTCGAGGCGGCTTACCGGGAAGGACTGGCGGTAAGGAATTATCTTGACGAACAAAGACAAATTTTTCGCGTGGACTTCAAGAGTTTTCCCGTCGACGTGGGGTTCGTGAAAAAAAGCCTGCGCGAATACGATATTGTCCATTACGCAGGCCATGCGATTTACCGTCCTGAGAATTCGATTGAAAGCGGCTGGCTCTTGCATGACGGCACGCTGACAGCCGGCGAGGTTGCCGCCATGGGCGGTGTCCGGCCCATGCCCGCGCTGGTCTTTGCCAACGCATGCCAAAGCGGCCGCAGTAGCGAGAGGCATGCACACGTCGAATATGGTGAACAAGTTTATGGCCTGGCAAATGCTTTTCTTCTCGCCGGCGTGCGGCACTATGTGGGTACCTACGGCGATCTCATGGATGAATCGGGGGGAGTGGTTGCCAAGCGGTTCTACCGGGCTCTCGGGGAAGGTAACGATGTCGGTATCGCCCTGAAAGAGGCGCGGCTTGCAGTGATCGATCGCTTCGGCGAAGGCCAACTTGCCTGGGCGAGTTATATGCTCTACGGCGCGCCGCATTTTGAATTTGCCAGCAACGGGAAAGTCTTGCCTGAGGGCAGAGCAAGATATCCCGGCGCGGAACAACCGAGCTACGCCGTGCGTGGCGGCGGAACAAATAAGCTGAGTGAAAAAGCACCTCCTCGCCCTCTGTCCTGGATCACTTCTTTTTTCGCTTTGCTGACGGCAGGATTTCTTGGATATTCGTTTTCTTCATGGCAAGGGGGGAAAAATTTCGTTGCGTCCCAATCCATCGTACCCGCTCCTTCCGCGATGAACGTGAGCCCAGTTTCGAACAGTGCGTCCCAGGTCCCGCTCTCGTTGTCGGTCCATGTGATCGGACAGAGGAAAGAGCCGGATGGAAGCTACACGGAGATCTTCGTCAGGGAGGGAAGTGTGCTTCGGTCAGGGGATCAGTTCCAGGTCTACATCCGAAGTGATCGGGATGCCTATGTCTACGCCCTGCTTTATAACAGCCTCGGCCAGGCCTGGCAGCTTTTTCCGGATCCAAAAATCGAACAACCCGGCTTCATCACGGCGCACCAAGGGCTGGTGATTCCTGATAAGCATCTGTGGTTCTGGCTCGACGATCAACCCGGCATGGAAACGATTTACGCGCTGGCTTTGGAGCGACCGTTGAGTAACATGCCGGAGCTGCTGGCAAAAATGGAGAGCGTCCAAGCAGGAAAGAATCAACCGGGTCTGGTTCCACTCCAGGAATCGGTCACAGGCAGGCAGCGGGGCGTGGGCGGCATAGCCCAAGCCGGGGCAGAGAATCTCACTGCGCGGGATGGTGAGTTGATCAAGCGAGTGACCGACATCATTGTCGCCACGGGGGCCGTGGTGAGGTCGATGAGCTTTCACCACCGGTAAGCGGGGAGGTTAAAGATTCCCAACTTGAACACAAGGGCATTTGCGGTGAGGAGCGGTCCCTCATTTGACGGACTCCTTGCTGATCTCTTTGAGGGACGTAAATTCGGGGTTTTTGTGGATCAGCGTTGCTCCATAGACTGCTGCGGTGGCTGCAATCCAACTGTCGGCGACGGATAATTTGCCGCGCGCCTTGATAGCGGCTGCGGCTTCGAGAATGCGAGGTTCGCAGGAAATCCATTTCGCGGGAAATGAGTCGATTAAAAGCAGCGCATCACGAGCCGCAGACTCACCCTCATGGCGCGACAGCAGGTGAAGGAGTTCCATTCTGGTCATGAATGAGATGAGCAGCTGGCACTGGTTTTTTGTCGCCTGCGAAAGAAGCGACTCAACCCTGTTCGCGCCAGGTTCGTCGCCGCGCAGCGTAAGAAGGGCGGATGAGTCGAGGACGTAGCGGCTCTTAGGAGGCATCTTCACTTCGCCGGTCCCGCCGCCGCTCTTTCAAAAGTTGCTTAACCAGTCCCTTTTTCCCGGATCCGCGAAAGGCCCCTACTGGATCCGGCGGTATGGGTATGACTCTTGCCGTGTCGCCCTCAACCACCCATTCCAGCGTGGTATCGGGGCCGATGTGAAGCTCTTTCCTGACTTGTGAGGGCACGGAAACCTGCCCACGTTTTGTGACTTTTGTCCTCATGGCCATAAAATATACGTATCTGGTAGCGAGTACAAGCAGCTCTAATAATCTACTTGTGATAAAGACACTTGACTTGTACTCACGCACGTTGTCTGACACAGGGCAATGCTTGATTTGCGTGGCTGAAGTGAGCAGAGTTTTAATAAGGTGAAAATCCTCAGCGAGGTTGTGAACTTCATTCACAGGCAAGGTCTTTTATCGCCGGGCGACCGTGTCCTTGTGGCCGTTTCCGGGGGGCCGGACTCGGTGGCGCTGCTGCATCTTTTGCAGCAGCTCGCGCCGCAGTTCGCTCTCCACTTGGAAGTGGGGCATTTGCAGCATGGAATTCGGGGCGAGGAGGCAAAGCGGGACGCTGAGTTCGTTGCCCGCCTTGCGGAAAATCTGGGTTTGCCCTTTCATCTGAAGGAGGTGGATCTGCCGCAAATGCGCACAACGGCGGGCAGAGGCAACCTGGAAGCTCTGGCGCGCGAGGAGCGGTACCGGTTTCTGGCGGCGGTAGCTGGCGAGCGTGGTCTTGGAAAGGTTGCCACGGCGCACACATTGGACGACCAGGCGGAGACTTTTTTGATGCGGCTACTGCGGGGCTCCGGCAGAAAGGGGTTGGCGGGGATGGCGGCGATCCGCCCCCTGGGCGCAGGTCCGGAGGGCGGAGTAAATGGCGTTCAAATCATTCGCCCCTTGCTCGGTGTCTCAAAGGCTGAAGTTCTTGAATTCTTGAGAGAAAAACAACTGAATTATTGTCTCGACCAAACGAACCAAGATGTGTCCCTGCTGCGCAATTGGGTTCGCCTGGACTTATTGCCCCGGCTAAGCCGGAGAATCGATTCAAACCTGCCGCGGCGGTTGAGTGAACAAGCAAAGATCATCCGGGATGAAAGCCGTCTCCTGGAACGTCTCGCCGGTGACGAGCTGAACAAGGTTCGTGCGCGCAGGGGATTGTTGCGGGAGCCGTTTCTCAGCCAGGAAAAGGCGATGCAAAGGCTGATGCTCCGTCGTTGGATCGAAGAAACCAGGCGGCATCTGCGGGGCATCGATTTCGATCATATCGAAGCCTCGCTGAATTTTATCGCAGAAGGCCCGCCCCAAGGGGGTCTTGCGCTTCCCGGCGGTTGGCAGTTGGTGCGAGAATATGACACGATGAGATTGGAAAGGTCTTCCGTCAGTCTCAAGGGGCTCTGTTATTCCTATGATCTCCGAATCGGGCAAGATCTCCGAATTGGCGAAGCCGGGTTGACCATCGAAAGCACGCGAGTCGCGTCTGCACCGGCAGCATTCCCTGACAGCCTGATGGAAGCTATCTTAGATGCGGCTCACATATTTGAGCCTTTGCTTTTTCGCAATTTTCGCGCCGGGGACCGATTTCGACCGTTGGGCATGGTAGGGCACAAGAAAGTAAAAGATCTCTTTATTGATAATAAAATCCCTTTGTCGGTAAGGGCTTCGCTGCCGCTGCTGGTGATGGGAAAAGAGGTGCTCTGGATACCCGGTTACGGGCGCAGCGAAGTCGCCAAGATTGGCGCCCGGACAAACGTGATTTTGCGCCTCAAAGCGGTTCCGATCCGCTCTTGAATATAGAAGTGCTATGTTGATCTAACTGGTTGCGTGTGTTAGACTTTTCTGGTTTCCAGCATGGCATTCGATATGGAGGAATTGGTTGAGTCAATCTTCTAAACAGATTGCGCTTTGGTTAGTCCTTCTGCTCGTTCTTCTGGGTGTCTTCAGCATCTTCAGTAAACAGGCCGGCCGGGATCCCGAGATCGTATTCAGCGAGTTCTTGGGGTCGGTCGAGCGCGGGGAGGTGCAAGAAGTCACCATCCAAGGCCACAATATTCACGGCAAGTTCAAGACCGGCGAGCGCTTCCGCACCTTCGCCCCTGACGATCCCGACCTGGTGAGGAGTCTGCGAGATAAGAAGGTAAAAATCGCCGCCAAGCCCGAGGATGAATCCCCTTGGTACATGGTGCTACTGGTCAACTGGTTCCCCATGCTCCTCCTCATCGGTGTGTGGATCTTTTTCATGCGCCAGATGCAGGTTGGCGGCGGCAAGGCGATGTCGTTCGGCAAGAGCCGCGCAAAGCTGCTGACCGAAAACCAGCATCGGGTGACTTTTTCCGACGTGGCCGGCGTGGATGAGGCAAAGGACGATCTCCAAGAAATTATCGCGTTTCTCAAAGACCCCAAGAAATTCACGAAACTCGGCGGGCGCATTCCGAAGGGTTGCTTGCTCGTCGGCCCTCCGGGAACCGGCAAGACGCTTCTTGCCCGCGCCATTGCGGGGGAAGCCGGGGTGCCTTTCTTCAGCATCAGCGGTTCTGACTTCGTTGAAATGTTCGTCGGCGTGGGCGCGTCGCGGGTGCGGGACTTGTTTGTCCAAGGCAAAAAGAACGCTCCGTGCATCATCTTCATTGACGAAATCGACGCTGTGGGCCGGCATCGCGGAGCGGGCCTCGGAGGCGGGCATGACGAGCGGGAACAGACATTGAACCAGCTGCTCGTGGAAATGGACGGATTCGAGGCCAACGAAGGGGTCATTTTGATCGCTGCGACGAACCGGCCCGATGTTCTCGACCCTGCCTTGCTGCGGCCCGGACGCTTTGACCGTCGAGTCGTGGTTCCCAGACCGGACGTCAAAGGGCGCGAGGGTATTTTGCATGTGCACACACGGAAGGTCCCCGTGGCGCCGGATGTCGACATCGCCGTGCTGGCACGAGCCACTCCTGGATTTGCCGGCGCCGACCTCGAGAACCTGGTTAACGAAGCCGCCTTGTTAGCAGCCCGCAACAACAAGGACAAGGTCGACATGCACGACTTCGAGCTTGCCAAGGATAAGGTGATGATGGGCGCCGAGCGGCGGAGCATGATTATCAGCGATGAAGAAAAGCGTAACACGGCGTATCATGAGGCGGGCCACGCTTTGGTCGCAAAGTTGTTACCGGGCGCCGATCCGATTCATAAGGTAACCATCATCCCCCGCGGCATGGCGTTGGGTCTAACGCAGCAGCTGCCGATCGATGAAAAGCACACCTACCCCAAGGATTACTTGATGAATAACCTCGCCATCTTGTTTGGCGGTCGCGTGGCCGAGGAACTGGTGCTGAATCATATGACCACGGGGGCGGGAAACGATATCGAAAAGGCGACCGAACTCGCACACCGCATGGTTTGTGAGTGGGGCATGAGCGAAAAACTCGGCCCGATGACCTTTGGCAAGAAGGAAGAAGAAATCTTTTTGGGACGGGATTTTACTCAAACGGCAGACTATTCCGAGAGCACGGCCGTCGAGATCGATGCCGAGGTCAGGCGCATTATCCAAGAGAGCTATCAGCGGGCCAAAGAATTGTTAGAGAGCAATCTCGAACTTCTTCACAAGGTCGCCGAGGCGCTGCTCGAGAAAGAGGTCTTGGATGGCTCGGAGATCGACGCCATCGTAAGAGGCTTCCACGGAAATGGAGGCGATCCGTTGACTCCGACGGCTTCCGCCGCGGCGTAGTTCAGTATTAGCTCTGGGCGAGTAGCCCTCAGATTTCTACCGTCCATCCCAATAGGTTTTCATACCGCCTGCGGGTTTGGGTTTCGTCGTAAGGGAAAAGGCGAATCGGTTCCCGTGTATCGGAGATCCGCTAACACAAGAAGAACCACTCGGTGATTACCGGGTGCGGCCGCAAGAGTGGACTTTTGACCCAAGTCTAGGGTGCTTTCCAGTGCTGTGACAATCGAAGCTCCACGCCGAAAAATTCTTAAGACGCGCCACGGGTCCATCGACATGGAACGACGGACCGTTCTCATGGGCATCATCAACGTTACGCCTGATTCATTTTTCGCTGGCGGGAGACTGTTTGATCCGTCCGAGGCGGTGGCGGAGGGCATCGCTATGGCGCAAGCCGGTGCGGACATTATCGACATCGGCGGCGAATCAACGCGACCGGGTGCCGAACCGGTTTTCCTGGAGGAAGAACTCGACCGGGTAATTCCCGTCATTCGAGGCTTGCGCAAGGTTTCCAGTGTTCCCATTTCCATCGACTCCTATAAGGCCCAGGTGGCCGCGGCGGCGCTGGATGAAGGGGCGGATATCGTCAATGACATCAGCGCATTGAGATTCGATCCAGAAATGGTTTCTTTGATCGCCGCCGAACGGGTCCCCGTCGTGCTGATGCACATGCAAGGCGTCCCCCGCACGATGCAAGTTGAGCCGCGTTATGACGACGTGGTTTGCGAGGTGCGGGATTTCCTCGCCGCTCAAATCCGACTCGCCAGGGACGCCGGGATTTCGAGAGACAATGTGATCATCGATCCCGGCATCGGCTTTGGCAAGACCGTGGAGCACAATTTGACTTTACTTAGAGAACTATCGAGCTTGACTTCGCTAGGGCAGCCCATTCTCCTGGGGGTCTCACGCAAAGCCTTTATCGGCAAGATTCTCAATCTCGACCCCGAGGATCGCATGGAGGGGAGCCTCGCCGTCGCAAGCGCGGCGGTTCTGGCGGGTGTTAATATCGTCCGGGCGCATGACGTCAAGGAGACGTGGCGGGCGCTGCGAATCGTCGACGCAATCCGGTATGGCGCGACGGATGCAACGGGGCAGAGGCAACATGGCTGAAATGATCGGTCAACTGCGCTGGCAGGACGGTTTGGATATCGGGATCATCACGTTCCTCGTCTATCGGCTGTTGCAGATGCTGCGTGGGAGTCGGGCCATGCAGATGATCATCGGCCTGGCCATTCTCGCCATGGCCTATGTTTTTTCCCGCGCCCTGGGCCTGTTCACCCTGAGCTGGATCCTGGACAACTTCTTGGCCTCGCTCATACTCATTATTATCGTCATCTTTCAAAGCGACATCCGTCGCGCCTTGACCCAGGTCGGCGCTGCGCCGCTTTTCGCTTCAGAGCGAGCGGTGGTGCGACAGGAGGATGTGATTGAGGAGGTTGCCGAGGCGATTCAAACTTTGGCCGCCCGCCGCATCGGCGCCCTGGTCGTATTCCAACGCGAGGTGGGCTTGAACGAATTCATGGAGATCGGCACTCGCCTCGATGCGCGCGTGAGTCGCGAGCTTGTGGAAAGCGTTTTTTTACCAACGTCGCCCATCCATGATGGGGCGCTCGTCATTCAAAAGGGGCGGGTCACGGCCGTGCGCTGTGTGCTACCGCTGAGCGCAAACCCACATCTGCGCACCACCATGGGGACGCGTCACCGCGCGGCCATCGGGGTCACCGAAGAGACCGACGCGGTCGCCGTCGTCGTGTCAGAACAAGAGGGCACTATCGCGCTGGTGGTGGGGGGTAACGTGACAGAAAAAATCGACGCCGTCAGACTGCGCAGCGCGTTGCGGGGGTTGCTAGGCTCATGAGGCGTGTCTGGGAAATCATTGCCACACTGGCGACGAGCGACCGGGGGCTGAGAGTCCTTGCCCTGGTCATCGCC
>JBFJNS010000063.1:0-10475 GCA_041618055.1 Binatia bacterium | reverse complement strand
GAATTGCGCGGGATCAAAAAAGGCGAGCGCGTCTGGGTCCAGTCGCCGCGCGGAAGAGTCTCCTTCACGGCGAAAGTGACCGACGCGGTGCAACCGGGGGTTGTAGAAGTGAACGTTGGTGGCGGCAGCCCGATACAAGCCGAAGCATGGCGACAGGCCAACGCTAATTATTTAACCGACCCTGAGAACCGCGATCCGATCTCGGGGTTTCCCGTGTTCAAAGCCCTGCTTTGCGATGTAAAAAAAATGGCAAGCGCGGCTTGAAGCGTGAGCCTTGTCTGGTGAAGATTACGCCAACGAAAAAGAGGTGCCGGCCTTGTGCTCCATGGCCCAGCGATAGGCCCAGGCGGCGCTGGCGGCATCCCACGCGGGCATACCCACCGACTCGAAGATAATAATTTCGTTTTCGTTCTGCCTTCCCGCTACCTTGCCGAGAATTACTTCTCCGAGTTCGCCGGCAATCTGATCCCCGGACCATTGCTTGGCCGCAATCATGGATGCGTACGGCTCGCGCGCCGGTTTACCTTGCAGGACTTCCTCTTTCCAGGTGACGATGACTCGTGAACGGGCGACAAGCTCCGCGGGAAGCTGGCCGCTGGTGATCGTACTGATCAATGCGCCGGCGGAAACCCAGTCCGCGTCGAGCACGGTGGTGCGCGAGTTGGTCGCGAGGCTGAGGATATCGGCGCCCTCCACCGCTGCCCGCGGACTGTCCGCGGCGTCAACCGCTATACCTAGCCAATCGGTCATCTTTCTGGCGAATGTCGTTCGATGCTCCGCTGTCGGGCTAAAGACCCGAACTCTCTCTAATGATGGCACCGCCCTGTAGACAGCGAGGAGTTGACCCCGCGCCTGGCGTCCGCTGCCGAGAAGGCCAAGGCCTTTTGCGCCCCGGCGCGCCAGAGCGCGTCCGGCGATTCCGGCTGGAGCTCCCGTGCGCCAGATGTTGAGCTCGTCGCCCGCTATGATGGCGAGCAAGTCGCCGCTCTCGGAGTCGAAGAGAATATTAAAATGAGTACCCGTGGCGCCAGAAAATTGCGGATTGATGCGCATAACTTCGCCGGCGCCGGAGAGACTCGCGGTAACCACACGGAAGTTCCGCTTGCCGTCCGCCATTGGCAGCGAAAATCCCCCTTGACTGGCGATCGCGCCGCGCTGCTGGGCACGAAGTACTTCTTCGATCGTTTCCCGCAGGCTATCCATGGAGGCAGGGTTGCCCAGCAGGGGCTCAAGGTCTCTTGCACTAAGAATGAGCGGCACGGAGTTCTATCTATGACGCCAACCTGTCGATTGCAAGAGGGCATGGACATTTCATCGTCGCTGGGCTAAGAGAAGTGGCCGTGGGCAATACGGAATAGCTATCAGCCATCAGCGATCAGCATTTGGGAAGTAGCGACCATTGTTCAGAACTGAAAACTTATAGCTGACTGCTGATAGCTAGTGTAGTGTCCCAAAAATCTCTTGACAGTCCCTCGGCACAGTTTCAGGCTCCACAGAGGTGGGACAGGAGCCCGTGGGCACAAGAACGACAAGGTTCCGTCAGGCCCCAACCGTGGGAAAAACCACTCGACGGGGTCGGCGGGGCGGCCTACAAGGCATCGGCCTATTGACCACGGGCAGAAGGCCTGCCTCTGTGGAGCATCCAAATGCAAAGAAGCGTTGGGGACACTGCACTAGTGCTAAGAAGCGCTAGGCACCACAAACGACTTTGGACCTGTGTGCTTCTGTGCTTTCCCTACTCCGGGCTTTGTCGTGAGCTCAGCCGAACGATTCGCATCTCTCGCGCGGCGGATTTTGCTATCGACTGCGGACTCGGGCTCGAGTGCTACTGCAAGCGTTGTTACCCCTCGGTCTGTATCGTTCACTTAGCACGAACACCCTTCGCGGTTTTCTTCTCCCGAGAGCAGTGCGCGCAGATTGACCTACTAGATCGGTAATGGATTAGGTCATCCGTGGGCATTTGCCGGTGGCGGGGAGGCAATAAATATTATATGAAGGACTCTGACAAAGGTGTGGTTTTTGGGGTCGGTGGTCTGTTCATTCAGGCGCACTTCAGCCTGAAATGGCGCCTCCCTCACCTGCATGATCCGAGGGGTTGACCAGCATGGCGCCGTGATTTCACCCAATACGTGGCTCTCTAAGTAGACGAGACCTGAGAAACAACGCGAAGCGGGGAACGGGATCATTATATCAGGCTCCGAAACCTTTTATCTGCAAGCAATCCGTGCGGTTTCAGCCCTGAAATTTTCACTCATGATGAGAAGGTATTCATAGCGTTCGCCTGTCAAGCGAAACCAACGGAGGGGGAAAGTGAACCATTTCTCTTTGAAACTCATATGAAGAAAGTCCTGCTCACCAGCGTTTGCCGGCCATTGGGAGAAGCGTATGGCGACGCCCCCAGCGTTGGCTACGAGCTTCTTCACGGCCAAGTGACCAGGGCGCAGGGGATGTTCAGCCCCCGTTCCCTTCATACTCAATTCTCCCTTGACTACATCGCGGTCAATCTCGATGCTCCCACTACCGTGCTGCAGTACCCGTCCAGACAAGAGCTGATTCGCGAATTGAAGCGAGGATACGATTATGTCGGTATTGCCTTCATCATGGCCACCTTCCATGTCATGGAGGAGATGGTGGATCTTATTCGCAAACACGCACCGGGGACAGAGATCATTCTTGGCTCGTATGGCACGGTGCTCTCGAACGAGGTGCTGAGGAATTACGGGGACCATATCTGCCGCGAGGAGGGTGTCGCCTTCATGCGCAGGTTGCTCAAAGAGCCGGAGATCCAGATGCCATATAATCACCCAACGGTGATTAACCCCATGAGGATATTCGGAAAAAAGGTTAGCCAGAGCGGCATGGTCTTTGCCGGTCTGGGCTGCGCCAATGGTTGCGATTTCTGTTGCACCTCCCATTTTTTCGAGCGACGCCATATTCGCCTGCTCTCCACTGGAAAGGATATCTATAATGCCGTGCGGCGTTATCATGAGATCGATCCGGAAATGTCCATCATGATTATGGACGAGGACTTCTTACTCAACAGGCGCCGCGCGATGGAGTTCCGGGACTGTGTGGTCGCGAGCGGTAAAGCCATCTCGGTCTTCTGTTTTGCGAGTGTACGGGCGCTCAGTCGTTATACAGTAACCGAGATCATGGAGATGGGGATTGACGGCATGTGGATCGGCTACGAGGGGACTCGATCTGGCTATGACAAACAGAATGGTCGTCCCGTAGCCGAGGTTTTCAATGAGTTCAGGGAGCATGGCATCACAATCTTGGCCTCGATGATCGTGGGTTTTCCATACCAGAGCCGCGAGATAATCCAGGAAGAACTGGATGGGTTGCTTGCACTGAAGCCTGCCTTTGCCCAATTCCTGGTTTACGGACCTGTACCGGGGACTCCGTTTTACGCTCATGTAAAGGAAAACAATCTTTTCCACAGTTACGTGGAGAAGACGCCGAAGGAATACTATCGCAAAGCTACCGGTTTCTTCTCCGTGGTAAAGCACAAAAAGATGACGGCAGCCGAGATCGAGTCGATCCAGCGCAACTGCTTCGACGAAGACTTCCGGCGGCTGGGCCCTTCTATCTATCGAGTGGTGGAGACCTGGCTGAACGGATACCTCAAATGGAAGGATTCGCCTATCCCGATCATGCGCAAGAAGGCTCAGTACTTCGCCAAGAGGCTGCGCCGAAGTTATGGGGCGTTTCTGCCTGGCAAATTATTCGGACCCACTAGAGAGGTTCGCATAAAAATCCGAGAGCTGGAAAGGCGAGTCCACCGGGAGTTGGGTGAGCCGATCCTCCAGCAGAAAATTGAGGCTATTGCTGCCGTTGGAGCGGCCGGTTGGTCGGGGCTGGCCCTAAAGGCAAATCTCTTCCAGCATCCCCGTCTGGTTCGCAAGGAGCATCGGATGCCGGTGAGGGATCTGGTACTAACACGGAAAGCTTTGACGACACCGGATTCAAGTCTCTGATCGGATCGTTGGGATCTTCTCCTCCCACCCAGACCCTTGTCTGCTCCCCTTGAGTCGACGCATGTGACCGCCTTGGAGCAGTAAACAGGCCGGCCATGTGGTATGTTAAGAGCCTGTCGCCGCTGGCAGGTCAGATCAATGATACGCGACGAAGACGTTATCGAACGGATCAACGGCCTCTGGGCTCCCGTCTATCCATTCATGGCGGAGCACGTGATAGCGATTTCCGGATTGCGCTCGGGTCAAGTTTTGGATCTCGGTCCATTTGCCGGGGGTTTGGCCGTAGGCCTTCTTACGAAAAGCGCCGGCTTTCACGCCAAGGTGGTGGACGAGTCGGAGCGTTTGCTTCAATGGGCTGCCCAGAGGGCGCAGCAAGAGAATTGCTTTTCTCGGCTCACGCTGGAGCGTGCAAGGATCGAGCCGATCGCCGAGCCTAACGCCTCCTTCGACCTCGTGCTGGTGCGGGGCGCTTTCTTTTTTCTTACTCCGGCGCTCCTGCGTGAGATCATGAGAGTGCTGCGCGCAGGGGGGTTGGCCTGGGTGGGTGGCGGGTACGGGCCGCTTACTCCGGATGAAGTGATCGCGCCCATCGCTGAGCGGTCGAAGAAATGGAACGCGGACATCGGCAAGCAGAGAATCACCGTAGAGGAAGCAGAGAGCCTCCTCCTCACCGCGGGAGTTGCGTCGTCGGCCCGGATTTCGACCGGGGGAGGACTATGGATTGAGATCAGGAGATGATGAGCTACTGATCGTGTCGGGAATGCAGCGTTCGATTTTTGGGGTCTCTTGTTTCTTGACAATCGGGCGAAGCCGGGACGCACGAGGCTCCCAGCCGGGCCGTTGGCATCATGCCCGAGACGCGATCTACGGCTTCGTCCGCTTGAGGCAACCGACCAGTGAATTTTCCTGGTAATGCCTCGGATAACCGTGTTACAAAAGCCGCGAGAGAAAGGGCCTAGATGGCCGGGGGGAAAACGAAAATGAACGCATGGAGATCCGACACTTCGCAGATGAACGGCAGAACAAAGAAGAGGGCCGCATGCGGCGCAGCTTTTGTCCTGGTCTTGGTGTTTCTCTCATCCGGGGTGACGTCGGCCCAGACTAGGGACGAAACCTTGCAAGCCATCGCCAAGCTGCAGGGGAGCGAGAGGGAAACGAAGATCCGTGAAGGGGCGCGAAAAGAAGGCGGCTTGATTTGGTATTCAAGCACGACAGCGGAAGATTCTCTGGCTTTGAGCCGCAAGTTTCAAGAATCGCACCCCTTCGTCAAGGTGCAGCACTTGCGCTCCCCGAGCGAGAAATTGATTGAGAGAATCCTGCTTGAGTCAAGAGCGGGAAGCTTCAAGGCCGACGTGGTTGCCCTGCCGGAAATCGAGCTGGAGATCCTTATTCGGAGGAAACTCCTCTTGAAGCATGCCGGGGCGGATCAGCAGATTTTTCCGGCCAATGTCAGAGACTCGCGGGGTTACTGGACCGGGATCTACATCACTGCCTGGGCCGCGGCCTATAACACGAAGCTGGTTTCCGCGCAGGCAGCCCCAAAGACTTACGTGGACCTGCTCGATCCCAAGTGGAAAAAACTTATAGGCATGGACATCGAGCCCTACTCCTGGTTCGTGACCTCCCTTCGCCACCTCGAGAGCCGACAGGGAGGAGCGGCAGCGACCGAGTATTTCAAGAAATTGTCAGGCCAGGATATTCAGTGGCGCAAGGGACATTCTCTGATCGCTCAACTCGTCGCCGCAGGCGAATTTTCGATCGCGGCCGAGATGCAGGTTCATGCGGTGGAGAGGCTCAAAGCCCAGGGCGCACCGATTGAATGGGCGGCGCTCGATGGCGTGATCCCCATCAACAACGTCGGAGTGGCCATTTCCGCCGCCGGAAGCAACATTCATGCGGCGGTTCTTTTTTACGATTTCCTCCTCTCACGCGCAGGAATGGAGATCATCAGAGAGCGGCGCAGAATCCCCACGCGCCCGGATGTGAGCGTCCCGTACCTGAAATCTTACCGGCTGCTTCCTTTTGACTCACAAGCGGTGGAGGGCCTCGACCGCTACGTCACCCTCTTCCGCGATATTTTCAAGCCGGGGCTGTAACGGGCGCGGCGTTGCGGTACCCAGTTGCGGCGTCCTTTCCAGATTCATGGAGTGTGTCACATCCCCGGCAACGCCCGGGGGCAGCGCGACGCGAACTCTTAGCCCTAATCCGACATTTTCTCAGACGCGCTCGACCCGCAAGCCCTACAACCGTGGGCATGCCCTTCGGGATTGCAAATGGCAAATCTCAAATTGCAAATCTGAGATCTGCGATTTGAAATCTGCCATTCCGAGCAGAGCGAGGACGAGCCGGGCCTCGCTAGCCACGTGGTCATGTGAGTTATTGTCGGATCATGGTTAGACGCGGCTCTCAATCCAGTCCCAAGACTCTGGCCGGAGCTAACTGGGCCATGCTTTTGACTTCCTGCGGGCTCATTCCGTGATAGAGAAGCTGCCCGACGAAGACGCGAAAAGCCTCGGCCGCATAGGGATTGAAGGCTTGGCCTCCATCGACGGTCATGGCGCAGCGCTCCACTCCAACGCCTCTCGCACTTTGGATAATGGCCTCGGCGTTCATCCTCGGGCGATAGACGAGTTCGATGACCGCCCCTTGATCAGCCATCCGACGGCGCTCCTCGAGCGTTATCTCTTCCCGCACATGACTGACGACGATCCGCTGGATTTGGCGATGGTGGGCCTCTTGCACCAGTACGAGATGCTCCCGCGGGGAAAGGTGGCCCGTTGCGATCACCATGTCATTCGCTTTGACGATGTCCAGGATCTCGTGCATCTCAGGAACTAAACGGCCGCTTTCGTCGAGGATGGTGAGCCCCGGACGACCGCGCAACCCCACCGGTACCAGGCTGGGAGCGACGTCGCGCGCGACATGATAGGCGGAGTTCCAGGTGGGAGGAAATACCACCTTGCAACCGATATTGGCGGCGACCTCGACAGCGAAAGGGTTTAGCCCGCCGATGGAGTAATTGAGGACGACGGTGCCGAAGAGGGCAACCTCGGGGACGAGGGGTTGAATCGTGTTTACAAGAGCACCGGTGGGCCAATGATGGCTCTTTAGAACGACGCCACGCATCCCGGCGTCGCGCGCCTGGCGTGCAGTACCGAGGGCGTCGAGCCGGCGGGCGACTCGAATATCCGGGGCGGGTGGCATATCCGGGCCGAAGTGGACATGCATATCGATGGCCCCGTGCATGATTTCATCTATGACCGAGCTGAAGTTCTCCTGGGTCAGCATGGCTTCCCTTCCTTTCTATTGGCGATTGTCTATGCCGGCGGAGGATGCTTGTCAACCTAGCCACAGCTTCAATGATTGCACGCAGATATAAACGCTTCCAATCACTATCATCCGGCCTGATGACTGCACCATGTCGAAGCAGCGGCCAGTGAGTGCTCAAGGAGAGGATATGTCCACTGCTCTGTTTTCGCGTATCGAGACGCTCGTCAGGGCCGCAACCGCCGCGAGGACAAGAGCGAGGGCGAAAGCCGCCGAGTAACCTTGAGTCAGATCGAATACGAGTCCTCCCATGTAGGCTCCAAGAGCGCCACCTAAGTGATGGACCCAGAATATCACTCCCGTGAGCGTGCCGATGTTTCTAAGCCCGTAGAGTTCACCAATCAACACGGCGGCCAGGGGGGCCGACGCCATGAGCGTAAAGCCGAAGAGCAGGGCGGAGGTGTAGATCCAAGCTTTGCCGTCGAGAGAAGCCAACAGGGCGAAACACAGCAGCCTGGGCAAAAAGGTCAGGAAAAGGGGAATTTTCCGGCCGAATTTCTCGGAGAGGGCGGCGAAAATGAGCAGACCGGGAAGGCTGAGCAATCCCGCCAGTCCTTGAAGGTTCGATGCCTCCTGCGCGGAAAACCCCTGATCGGTGGCGAAAGGTATCAACTGTGTGACCAGAAAAAAATCCTGAAAGCCGCAGATGAAATATGTCACTCCAGCCAGGACAAAATTTCTCGAGCGAATAACGCGGTAAACGCTTGCAGACGAGCCGGCGGTCAGCTTGGCCTCCCCGCTGTCCATCGCGTCGTTAGTTGCACCGGCCGCTTGGTCTCTCTCCGCGAAAGGGTTTTTCTGCATTACGAATAGCGAAATCGGGATGATGACAACGGACAATAGAATGCCCAGGACGATCCATGTCCAACGCCAGCCGACCGTTCCCATCAGCAGCGCTAGCAGCGGGATGATCAGGAACTGACCCAAGGCCGTTCCCGAGATAGCCACGCCGGAGACGAAACCGCGCAGGTTTTTGAACCATCGGGAAACGGTTGACGAGACGACGCTGATACTGATACCCGACGAACCCGCTGCCGTTATCACGCCGTAGTAGACATAGAGATCCCAGATGGAGTTAGTTTGGGAGGTGAGCATCAAACCTGCGGACGTGACCAATGCTGAGACAGAAAAGAGAAACCTAGGCCCCAATCGGTCGAGGAGCTTTCCGGCCAGGGGCTGGCAACAGGCAAAGACGACCATGTTGACCGTGTAGGCCAGTGTGACGGCGGCTCGCTCCCAGGACAACTCCGAAACCAAAGGTTTAATAAGCACACCGAAGGAAAATCTCACCCCCCCATCGATAACGAGGATCAAGAAACTCCCGATCAGAATTTGCGAGCGGTAGGAATTGTTAGCGGCCATGTGTCACCTGATTGCTCGGCGGAGGGCGAACCGGGACGCGCTCAGTGTCGCACTCCCGTCGATCGGGGACAAGCATGAGCCACCTCGCGGCAAAAAATTTAATTGCTGACAGATCCATCTTGAAATCTTCGACAGAGCGGGTTGTGGGGTATCTGATCCGATAGCATCGGCGGCCATATGACTCCAAATACGTCCTTTAACTTTATTCCCGGGACTTCGTCAATCAGAGCTCAATCGTAGCGGGCTTTGTCGGCCGCCTGAGGGCTTGCGGACGTCCCCAGTTGACTAGCGTATTTGAGTTGCCAACCCGCTGTCGGCGCCGCTGCTCGAATGTTCCATTTGAAGAATATCCTTAGGAGTCGGGGGGCTCTGGGCAGGGCATAAGAAGTCAGGCGGATTGTCTTCGCCGCTCCAGAGATCATTTCCGGTTGCCTCGCAAAATACTCCGAGCGCTTTGCTTTGCATTCCCCTTACCATGAGCAGACGCAATAGCCATCTACGAGCAAAAATGGCCGTATTTGTCCCAGAATGTTCAGGGGTGAACCTATTTGCTGTTCGCCTGGCTATGCTTGGATTGAAAATAATGTAGTTTTGTCAACAAGTTGGAGCGAAAGGACTTAGAGCGCCATGTCATGGAATGAGATTTGCCAAATAAGTCTCCTAGCTACCCCGCAAGTCATCATTCTGTCACTTTAGTGGAGGGAGAAATGATTAATAACTTGAACGGAGCCAATGTGTTGGAGTCGCAGGAGCAAGGGGACGAGGATAGCCAGATTGGTGATGGTCGCGCCTTCAATAACGGCGCAGATCATGAAGGGGAAGCGCCGCGCGCAGAAGAAAACTCTAGCTCGGACATCGCATCGCAGGCGGATGTGCTCCTCAAGCTGATTCACGAATTACGATCGATTACCGACCGGGCATGCGATGCGGCCGTTCGGGAGTCTGAGTGCGCCGAGAGGATTGAAGAATCAAGGGAAACCGAGGTTGCGAGACTGCAGGTTGAGCTAAAAGAAAAAGAAGAATTGCTGGCAGCGCGGGACGCGGCCATGCGAGAAGCGGGGGACATATCGAGGGCAACGATCCAAACTCTGGAGATTCAGTTGCGCGAGCGACAGACCGAAGTCAAGGTCAGAGAAATCGAATTGGAGGATATGAAAGCAAAATTCCTGGATGTGACGAAGCGTTTGCAACTTGCGGAGTTACAAAACCGGGAAGGAAGTGCACAACTGCAGTCCGAGATGACCGACCTCAGGCATCAGCTTCAAGCGACGCAAACCGAACTGCAGGCCAAGGAACATGAGTTGAGGCACTCCGACGGTGACCTCAAGGCGAAGAACCAGGATCTCCAAGCCAGGCTGCAGGATACCGAAGGCCAACTCCGAAGCCGTGAAGCGGAATTAAAAGACAAAGAGAATCTCCTTCAGGCCGCCGCGGCTCGGGAAACGGAGGTCGGCAAACTTATCGCGCGCCTGTCTGAGGAGTGTGGGAAGCTCAGCGCCGAGCTTCAGGAAAAGAGCCTCATCGTTGCGCAGTTGGAAAAGAAGCACAGGCCTTTAATCAGCGAAGGGAGAGTTTGGAAAAAAGTCCTCGGGCGCATTCACGATCAGGCATCCTAGTGTAGTGTCCCAAAAATCTCTTGACAGTCCCTCGGCACAGTTTCAGGCTCCACAGAGGTGGGACTGGAGCCCGTGGGCACAAGAACGACAAGGTTCCGTCAGGCCCCAACCGTGGGAAAATCCACTCGACGGGGTTGGCGGGGTGGCCTACAAGGCATCGGCCTATTGACCACGGGCAGAAGGCCTGCCTCTG
>JBFJNS010000062.1:0-10552 GCA_041618055.1 Binatia bacterium | reverse complement strand
TTCCCCAATAGCGGCAGCCAATCTAGCATGAGGGGCCGTGGGGGGTGGCCACCGCCCGGGGCCCTTTTTGCCTCCCTGATAACTTTGCATAAATGCGGCGGACGGGCCGCATCAATCGATCCGGTTAGGCCCGTCTCGCCTGATGCCGGATGCCGTGAGTCTGGGAGGAAAAGTGACCGGTGGGCGGGGGCTTTATTTTTGTTCCAGATGCAGCAATCCCTTTTGAGTATCTATGTCCAGTCGAAAATTGCTCAAAAAATTCAGGCCCAAGAGCCCTGCAACCTTAGAATCGGGAATTACATCGTGAATCGCAGCCGTAAGGTTTTTGACCTCCAAACCGCCAACCGTGATGGATTCCAGGCTGGTGAGAGGGGCTTGAATGACGCCATTGGCGGTCTGAAAAGGCATGGTCCTCTGGTTATGAACGGGATGGATGGTCAGCTCCCTTGCGGTGGCAATGGAGATCATCGTGTAGCTGGCGCCGGTGTCCACGACGAATTTTGCTGAGGTTTTCTTGTTTAACATGGCTTCAATCACGACAACCTGGCCATGTTTCTCGAAAGGCACCGATGCTTTGGTGGGCGGCGTCTGCTTTGGTTGGTCCGTGGTTCTAGGGTTGTCAAGGGACTTGATTCGCGTCACCGTGTCGCGCTGCTTGGCGGGGATATTATGCACATTGTCCGTGAAGTGCACCACGCCGTTCTGATCCACCCAGCGGTAGAAGTCGGCCGCTGACAAACTGGCGACCCCGACGGTCGCCAGACAAAGAATTAAGAAATGACGAATTAGGCTTTTCACGGAACAAAGAAATTCTAGCACAACGGCCTGCGGTAGGAAACGACTTGCTTGGGGTCGCCGTATGCCGCATCTTGGAAATGGGCGGCCGGTCTATCATGAAGCTGCCATTCGTTTTGTTACCACGCGCGGGCGTGGAAGTTAGAGACATCGCTTTACAAGCCCAATTGAGTGTGGTAGACAATTACCCAAATAAAAGAGGAAAGAGAGAAATAGAGCGGAGAATATGGGAATTGCTCAACAGCAAAAGCAAGGAATGATAGAGCAGTTCAGGCTTCATCAGACCGATACTGGGTCTCCCGAAGTGCAAGTCGCGTTATTAAGTCAGCGCATTGAATATCTTACCGGGCACTTTAAGATCCATGTCAAAGATCACCATTCCCGTCGCGGCCTTCTGAAGCTGGTGGGGCAGAGGAGGAGGCTCCTCGATTATCTCAAGAAGATCGATTTCGAGAGATACCAGAGTCTGATCCAGAGGTTGGGAATACGAAAATAGCCCTTTCTGTGCGGTTGCCCTCCATTTTCACCTCCGTTAGACGCCTCTCATTACAGAGGAACCCCTTATGATGAAGAAAGTTGAAATGGATTTTCATGGCCGACCCTTATCTATCGAAGTTGGGCGATTGGCTAAACAGGCGGATGGAGCCGCCTTGGTTCGCTACGGCGAAACCGTAGTTCTAGTTACCGCGGTGGCAGAAAAGGAATCCAAATTAGATACGGATTTTTTCCCGCTGACGGTGGATTACCAGGAAAAAACCTTTGCCGCCGGGAAGATTCCTGGGGGTTTTTTCAAGCGCGAAGGGCGTCCGTCAGAAAAAGAAATCCTGACTTGTCGTCTGATCGATCGCTCCATTCGCCCCCTTTTCTCGGAAGGGCTGCGCTGCGAAACCCAGGTCATTGCAACGGTCTTGTCGGCCGATCGGGAAAACGATCCGGATATCGTTGCGATGTTGGGTGCTTCGATGGCTCTCCATGTGTCAGATATTCCCTTCAAGGGTCCTCTGGCCGGCGTGCGCGTGGGCCGAATCCAAGGAAAGTGGGTCATCAATCCGACTCAGATCGAACTTCAAGAAAGCGACACCGACATCTTCTTATCAGGGAGTCAAGATGCCATCGTCATGGTGGAAGGGGGGGCCAATACAGTCCCCGAGGACGAGATCCTTGAGGCCCTGTTCACCGGGCACCAAGCCATTCAGCCCCTTTTGCAAGTTCAAGAAGAGATCCGTCGCGAAATTGGCAAGACGAAGCGACAAGTGCCTCTGGCGGAGCGCGACCGGGATATTGTGCGGCGCATCGAAGAGCTAGCCGCCGCAAAATTGAAGCAGGCACTCGAGATTCCGGAAAAGCTGGAACGCTACAAGCGGTTTGGCGAGATCAAGGAAGAGGTTCTCTTAGGGGCGCTGGGGGAGTTTTCTGGCAAGGAAAAGGAGATCAAAGGGGCTTTTGACGACCTCAAGCGAAACTCTTTTCGTAACCTCATTATCGAAAAAGAGCAACGTATTGATGGACGGGGGCTCAAGGACGTTCGTCCCATCACTTGTGAAGTCGGTGTCCTGCCTCGGACCCACGGATCGGCGCTGTTTACCCGTGGTGAAACTCAGGCGCTGGTAATTACGACACTTGGGACCGCCTCCGACGAACAAAAGATCGACGCGCTGATCGGGGAGCACTACAAGAAGTTCATGCTGCATTATAACTTCCCGCCGTTCAGCGTAGGAGAAGTCAAATTTCTGCGCGGCCCGGGCCGGCGCGAGATCGGCCACGGCAACCTCGCTGAGCGAGCGCTCCTCCCTGTTCTGCCTGCCGAAGAAAGTTTCCCCTATACGGTGCGGATTGTGTCCGAGATCCTCGAATCCAATGGTTCGACTTCCATGGCGACAGTATGCGGCGGGTCCCTCTCGCTCATGGATGCGGGAGTGCCTATTGACGAGGCCGTTGCCGGGATCGCTATGGGTTTAATCAAGGAGGGTGAACATGTTCGCATCCTATCTGATATTCTCGGGGATGAGGACCATTTAGGCGACATGGATTTCAAGGTCGCGGGGACACCCAAGGGAGTCACGTCCTTTCAGATGGATATCAAAATAGGAGGCGTAAACCGCGACATCATGCGTCAGGCGTTGTACCAAGCCCGCGAGGGTCGCTTGCATATTCTGGCCATTATGGGTGCGACGATGGCATCGCATCGGGCCAGCGTTTCCGGGCATGCGCCGCGGATCATTACCATCAAGGTCAAGCCCGAGAAGATTCGCGAAATCATCGGTCCCGGCGGCAAAGTCATTCGCGGCATCATCGAAGCCACGGGCGTCAAAATGGATGTCGAGGACGATGGAACCGTGACCATCGCTTCGATTGATGAGGCGGCATCGAGGAAAGCCATCGAAATGGTTCAAAAGATTGCGGCCGAAGCCGAGGTCGGCAAGATCTATAAAGGCACGGTGCGCAAGATCGTCGACTTTGGTGCTTTCGTCGAGATTTTCCCTGGAACCGACGGTTTGGTTCACATCTCCCAACTTGCCCCGGAGCGTGTTCGGCGCGTTTCCGACATACTGAGAGAAGGCGATGAGGTC
The DNA here is from genome assembly GCA_041618055.1 of Binatia bacterium. GTDB lineage: Bacteria > Desulfobacterota > Binatia > UBA9968 > UBA9968 > JBFJNS01. Next base: position 7,187 of record JBFJNS010000062.1, on the reverse strand, counting down.
ATGGTTAAAGTCCTTGAGATCGATAGACAAGGCAAAATTAGACTGAGCCGCAAAGAGGCCCTCCAAGAATCGGGTCACTCCGAACTCTCAGGGTCCGGGCTGGGAGCGGATGATTCACCGCGCGAATAAACCGACGGCGTTTTTTTCGTTGCATGTTTGCCAAAACCGTTCTCAATAACGGCATTCGAGTCGTGTCTCAGGAGATGCCGGATCACCGTTCCGTCAGCCTCGGAATCTGGGTCGAGAATGGGTCCCGACATGAATCTCGCGATGAGAACGGCATCTCCCATTTTATCGAGCATCTGCTATTTAAGGGCACGGAAAAGCGAACCGCGGCCCAGATCGCAGAGGAGATGGATGCGGTGGGAGGTATTCTCAATGCCTTTACGGCCAAGGAACATACCTGCTATTACGCCAAGGTGCTTGACGAGAATCTGCCGCTGGCGATTGACCTCTTGACCGACATTTTTCTCCATTCCATGTTTGACAATGACGAGATCGAAAGGGAAAGGTCGGTTATTCTCCAAGAAATTTCCCAGGTCGAGGATACTCCGGACGATTACGTGCACGACCTTTTCAGCCACGACTTCTTCAAAGATCATCCGTTAGGCCGGCCCATTTGCGGCCGTTCCGAGACAGTTTCCAGGTTTCGGCGCGATGATTTTCTTAGCTTTTTTCACGCTCGATACTGCCCCGGCCGGGTCATTGTTGCGGGCGCCGGCCATCTCAAGCACGATGCGCTTGTAAAGGAAGTGGCCGCGCGGCTGGGGTGTGTGGACAATCCCGCCTCTGAGACTTCAACCGCATCTGAAGGCGATCTCTTGCCTCAAACCCAGCGAGGTGTGTTTCGGCATGTCAAACCTCTAGAGCAGATCCATTTATGCTTGGGCGGACCGGGCGTGCACCAGTCGCATCCGCAGCGATACGCTGCTTACGTTCTCAATACGATGCTTGGTGGTGGTATGAGTTCTCGGCTCTTTCAGGAGATTCGCGAGAAGCGGGGTAAGGCGTATTCTGTTTATTCGTTCATGTCGAGTTATCGCGATGTTGGTTATCAGGGGGTCTATGCCGGTACCAGCATAGAGTCCGTGGAAGATGTTGTCGAACTGATTCTAATAGAATTGCAGAAGATCGCTGGCGGCGAGGTGCTGGAAGCGGAGATTCGCCGGACCCAAGGTCAGTTGGTGGGGAGCATGATGCTGGGCTTGGAATCCACGGACTCGTGGATGAGCCATATCGCGCGCGACGAAATCTATTTCGGCAGAGCGATGACCACGGATGAGATTTGCCAGAATATTCGCAGCGTCACGCGAGATGAGGTGGTTGATCTAGCCCAAGCACTGTTTCGCCCCGCCGGAATGGCTCTCTGTCTGCTAGGAGATCTCGAGGACGACTTAAAGCTCAAAAATTTCGGGCTTGGCCATTAGTCGCGGTATGGGTTAAGGTGGATTGCTGTGGGGTGCCGGTGGAAGAGGTAACAATTCAGATCAAGAGAGTTCGGCCAAGCAAGGCGCCGACTGCTGTGCCAAGCTATATGACGGCAGGTTCGGCTGGAATGGATCTGTGCGCGGATCTCGAGGGCGATCTGCGGCTGGCCCCGCTGCAACGGGCTCTCATCCCGACCGGTATTGCCATTGCTTTGCCCCAAGGCTTTGAGGCTCAAGTCCGCCCACGCAGCGGTCTGGCTCTGAAAGACGGATTGACGCTGGTCAACAGTCCGGGAACGATCGACTCGGATTATCGCGGCGAGATCCAACTGATCGCCATTAACCTCGGGCAGGCGCCAATCATTATCGTTCCCGGTCAGAGAGTGGCTCAACTAGTGATCCAGCGAGTCATCAAGGGGCGTTGGCAGGAGGTCCAAGACCTGCCCCCTTCCGAACGGCAAGAGGGCGGGTTTGGCCACACGGACGAGGAGAGCTAAGGGCGGGCGGCGATCTCACCCGACGATGATTCCGGCGATCAGACAACAACCGGCTGTCAAAACCTCACGGGCATAAAGCATGATTTCACGGTATACGCGTCCTGAGATGGGCCGCATCTGGTCCGAAGAAAACGGCTTTCAAAAGTGGCTCGATGTCGAAATTCTTGCCGCCGAAGGCCTGGCTCAATTGGGAAAGGTGCCTAAAGCGGCAATAGCACGGATCAGGAAAAAGGCCCGCTTTAACGTCAAGCGGATCCGAGCCATCGAAGCCGACGTCAAGCACGAGATTATCGCCTTCCTGAGCTCTGTGGCGGAGTCCGTTGGAGATGACGCGCGGTTTCTGCACGTAGGGATGACGTCATCGGACGTGATGGATACGGCTCTGGGAATCCAGCTCAAAGAGGCGTCGGCGATCTTGCTTCAAGACGTGCGCGATCTTATGAAAGTACTGCGCCGGCAGGCCATGAAGTACAAATGGACCGTTATGATTGGGCGCACCCATGGCGTTCATGCCGAACCCATCACCTTTGGACTGAAGTTGGCCCTCTGGTATCAAGAAATGGCCCGCAACCTTGAGCGATTGGAAAAGGCCGTTGATGATATCAGCGTCGGAAAGATCTCCGGAGCGGTCGGAACTTTCGCGCAAGTCTCACCCAAGGTGGAGGCGTACGTTTGCAAAAAGAGCGGGCTGAAGCCGGCTCCAATTTCGAATCAAATCATCCAGCGCGACCGGCACGCCCACTTTTTCGCCACGCTGGCGGTCATGGCGAGCTCATTGGAAAAATTCGCCGTTGAGATACGCCATCTACAGAGAACCGAAGTGCAAGAAGCCGAGGAACCCTTCACCGAACGGCAAAAGGGATCTTCGGCAATGCCGCATAAGCGCAATCCCATCTTGTCCGAGAATGTTTCGGGTCTGGCGCGGTTGATGCGATCCTACGCGCTGGCGGCACTGGAAAACGTTCCGCTTTGGCACGAGCGCGATATCAGCCATTCATCCGTGGAACGGGTCATCGCCCCCGATGCAACCATCGCCATGGATTTCATGTTGCGACGAATGACCTATGTCCTCGGAAACCTGTGTGTCTATCCGGAAAATATGCGGCGCAATTTGGAAAAGAGCGGCGGTACGGTTTTTTCGGAGCGAGTTTTGCTGGCTTTGGTCGAGAAGGGAATCGCTCGGGATGCGGCATACCGAATGGTTCAGCGGCACGCCTTGAAAGTCGGACGAGAAGGTGGTGATTTAAAAGCAGAACTGCTACACGACACAGAGATCGCGCGTTACCTTTCCGCCAAGGAAATCGAGGCGATCTGGAGCGTCAAGCATCACCTGGCGCAGGTGAATTTGATTTTTCGGAGAGTTTTTCATTAGAGGAGCGCCCCTCGAAGGCCACGGAACGCCGATGTCCATGCGTGTGCGAATTTTTGTTTCTTTGAAGCCCGGAGTGCTGGATCCTCAGGGAAAAGCCATCGAACGCTCCCTCCATTCCTTGGGTTACGCCGAGGTTCAAGATGTGCGGATGGGGAAGTACCTGGAGGTCAATGTGGAGGCGAGTTCGCGGGAAACCGTGGCTGCGCGGGTGCGGGAGATGTGCGACAAGCTGCTGGCCAACCCGGTTATTGAAGATTACCGTTTCGACATTCAGGAGTAACGGCGTGCGTTGGGGTGTCATTGTTTTTCCCGGTTCCTGCGATGAACAGGATGTCTTCGACTCTCTGAAGCGAGATATGGGCCAGAAGGTCAAGTTCCTCTGGCACAAGGATGATTTCGCCGGCCAATTCGATTGCCTGATTTTGCCGGGCGGATTTTCCTACGGCGACTATCTGCGTTGCGGCGCCATGGCGCGCTTTTCGCCCGTCATGCGGGGAGTCGTGAAATTTGCCCGCAGCGGAGGCTTGGTTCTGGGCATCTGTAACGGATTCCAGATCCTGTGCGAATCCGGATTGTTACCGGGGGCCCTGGTGCGCAATGCCGGCTTACGGTTCATTTGCCAGCATGTTTTTTTGCGCATCGAGGAAACGGATACGCCTTTCACGTGCGAAACGAAGAGAGGGCAGCTTCTCAAAATCCCGATCAAGCATGGCGAAGGTTGCTACTTTGCGGACCCCGCCACGCTCGAACAGTTACGCAAGAATCGCCAGATCTTGCTCCGCTACGTCGATGCGAAGGGCAGGACGACGCCGAGCGCCAATCCCAACGGCTCCGTCGACCATATTGCCGGTATTTGCAATGAAGGGCGAAATGTTTTAGGTCTCATGCCTCACCCGGAAGATGCCTGCGACGCATTTCTTGGCAGCGATGACGGGTTAAAGATCTTCTCTTCCATTGCCGCTGCGTGGGCGAAAGCGCGTGGTACGGTTGGCCAAGCCCATGGTTAGTTTATTGACGCAGCCGTCAGTCACGCCCGAACTTGTTGCCAGTCATGGATTAACACCGGACGAGTACGAGAAAATCAAGCAAGTACTCGGCCGTGAGCCGAATTACACCGAACTGGGTGTCTTCTCGGTCATGTGGTCCGAGCACTGTAGCTACAAGAGCTCCAAGCCATACCTCAAAAGGCTGCCGACAGAAGGGCGGCATGTGCTTCAAGGCCCGGGCGAGAATGCCGGCATCGTAGAGATCGGGGACGGGCTGGCCGTGGTTTTCAAGATCGAAAGCCACAATCATCCCTCTTTTATCGAGCCGTATCAGGGGGCTGCCACGGGTGTGGGCGGCATTCTGCGCGACATTTTTACCATGGGGGCGCGTCCCATCGCGTCTCTCAATTCCCTGCGCTTTGGTGCTATCAACCATCCGCGCACGTCATACCTCGTCTCCGGCGTCGTCGCCGGCATCGGCGGCTACGGCAATTGCATCGGCGTACCCACCGTGGGCGGCGAGGTTTATTTTGACGAATCGTACAATGCGAACATACTCGTTAATGCCTTCGCGTTGGGCGTCACGAAAAAGAAGCGCATTTTCACAGGTGTCGCCAAAGGCATCGGCAATCCCGTGATCTATGTCGGCTCCAAGACCGGGCGAGACGGTATTCACGGCGCCACCATGGCGTCTGAGTCGTTCTCAGAAGAAAAAGAGCAGCGTCGCCCAACCGTTCAAGTGGGCGATCCCTTCACCGAGAAGCTCCTGTTAGAGGCATGCTTGGAGTTGATGGAGACCGATTATATCGTGGGCATTCAGGATATGGGAGCTGCCGGTCTGACGAGTTCGTCCGCTGAAATGGCGGGGCGAGGTGGCAGCGGCGTCGAACTGGATTTGTCCCGCGTGCCGCTGCGGGAACTCGGGATGACGCCCTATGAAATCCTGCTCTCCGAATCCCAAGAACGCATGCTTTTGGTGGCGAAAAAGGGCTGCGAAGAGGACGTCATACGGATTTTCGATAAATGGGACCTCGACGCGGTGGTCATCGGTGAGGTCACGGGAGACCAAGAGTTTCGAGCCCTGTTTGAAGGCAAAGAAGTGGCCCGTATTCCAGTTAGCGCTTTGACCAAGGAGGCGCCGGTTTATAAGCGTCCGGTGCGGCGCCCCGAAAACCGCGATGCACTGGAGCAGCTCGATCTATCGCAGATTGGTCAGCCCGAGGACTTGGGTGCGACCCTAAAGCGCCTCCTCGAGTCTCCGAATATCGCGTCGAAGGAGTGGGTTTATCGGCAGTACGACCATTTTGTGCGCAGCAATACGGTCGTTGCGCCCGGAGCAGACGCCGCAGTCATTAGAGTGAAGGGGACGGAGAAAGGACTTGCCCTCACGGTCGATGGCAACAGTCGTTATTGTTATCTTGACCCTTACGTTGGCGGGGCGCTGGCCGTCGCGGAAGCGGCGCGCAATCTCGCTTGCGTGGGAGCGACGCCTCTTGGGCTCACCGATTGCTTGAATTTCGGCAGCCCTGAGAACCCCGAGGTCATGTGGCAATTCAGCCAGGTGATCAAGGGTATGCGCGATGCCTGTATCGCGCTCAAGGTGCCTGTTGTGAGCGGTAACGTGAGTTTCTATAATGAAACTGACGGGATCCCGATTTATCCCACCCCAACGGTGGGCATGGTAGGCCTGCTCGCCAACGTCCAACGAGTCGTAACCCCTTGGTTTAAAGCGGCTGGAGACATCGTCGTCCTGCTGGGGCGTAGCCGTGAAGAGTTGGGGGGAAGTGAGTATTTAAAAGTTGTTCATCAACTGGTGAAGGGCACGCCTCCTTGGATCGATCTCAGGTTGGAACGGGCCGTGCATTATTGCTGCCTCGACGCCATCGATAAGGGAATCATTCGATCCGCCCATGATGTATCGGATGGCGGCTTGGCGGTGGCCCTTGCTGAATGCTGTATTTGCGGTCCGGATAAACCCCTGGGGGTGAGAATCGGGATGCGTGAGATGATTCGTGGCGACGCTTTGCTCTTCAGCGAGTCCCAGTCACGGATTATCGTCACCGTCCAAGAAAAGGATCTGCGTGAGCTACAAACGATTGCTGATAAAGAGCATGTCCCCATGCAGGTAATGGGCACCGTCGGTGGGACGCGCTTGGTTATTCAGCCATTGCTCCAGTTGTCCGTGGATGAACTCCGCTCCATCTGGTCATCGGGACTCAAAAATCGGCTGCACTAGCATTAAAGAGGGCTCGGAGTGTCGCGGCTCAAATCCACGGGCGAGAAGGGCGAACGCAATCATGCGAGAGATGGCGGATAAGTTTCGCGAAGAATGCGCCGTGATGGGAGTGTATGGCCACCCGGAGGCCGCCAACATGGTCTATTTAGGCCTATATGCGCTTCAACATCGCGGCCAGGAATCCAGCGGCATCGTTTCTTCCAACGGCCAAATGTTGATTTCGCACCGGCAAATGGGACTGGTGGCGGACGCGTTCAAAGAGGACGTGATCAGGCGCTTGGTTGGAAGGAGCGCGATCGGCCACAATCGATATTCGACTTCCGGGCAGAGCCACATCAAGAACGCTCAACCCTTTGTCGTCGAGTATTCCCAGGGTCCGATCGCCGTCTCGCACAACGGCAATTTGGTCAATGGAGCCGTTTTGCGCGAGGAGTTGGAGCGTTCCGGCTCGATTTTTCAATCCACATCCGATACGGAGGCGATCATTCATTTGATCGCCAGGTCCAGGGAAACGACGGTTCTGGGACGAATCATTGAGGCGCTAACCCGCGCGCGCGGCGCCTATTCGCTGCTCTTCTTGACGCTCGATCGCATGATCGCGGCGCGTGACCCAATGGGGTTTCGTCCCCTGGTCTTGGGCAGGCTGCAATCGGGGGGGGAACCGGATGG
>JBFJNS010000061.1:0-10606 GCA_041618055.1 Binatia bacterium | reverse complement strand
GGGACCGCTCAAAAGGCAGATGTCGCGATGGTTCAACTCCCACGCCAGAGCGGCGTACTCCACATTGCAGAGCAGGTCGTTGTGAGTGCGCGGGACGACCTTGGGCAACCCCGTGGTGCCGCCTGTTGGTCCCATGTGCGCCACCTGTGAGGGGTCGGGACTTCTCTCCGCCAGACGGCTCGAATGATCTTCCGTCAATTCGGCTTTATCCATCAGGCTCTCAAGGCTCAAGAATTTTTTACTTCGTTCTCCCCGAGCAAGGATCACGTGCTGCAGTTGCGGGCTCGCTCTGAGAACGTCTTCGATGATCGGCAAGTAATCAATCCTACGGTAAACCTCGGGCACGATCCAAACGGTCGCTTCCGTTAGTTTGGCAAGATGATTGATTTCGTATTGGCGGTACCTGTCGATGAGCGGAACCGTGATGGCGCCGATTTTTTGCAGCGCGAAATAAGCGTAGGCGAACTCGTTCCAGTTGGGAAGCTGCAATAAAACCCGCTCTTGCGGTTCAATCCCAAGTCGCATCATACCGACCGCAAGCCTGTCGGCCTTATCCCTGACTTGCGCATAACTTAAGCGCTCCAAGCCGTCTACCAGAGCTTCATGCTCAGGATAAATATCAGCGGCCTTGTCGAGGATATCCCCGAGGGTGAGGCCCGCCCACCAGCGACGCCGGATGTACTGGTCCGCATCTTTTTTTCTGCGCGGCGTGAAGCCTTCTAGATGTCCTGGTCTCCGCTGTTGGTTCGTGCTTCGCTTCGAGGTCATAGTTTTCTTCTAAAATGTGCGACCGAAATGAATGAGAAATTCATATCGCGCATCGGCTTTTGCGTTTGAGAGGGTGGCTTTTCTGCTCGCATCGGTGACTCGGTCCACATAATGAGCGCGCATTTCTTATGTCTAGGAGCCGGCGAGAGGCGAGCTCTTCAGAGCAAGGCAATAGGCCTCTGCCTTGTGGCGGCCCGGAAAATGGGTTGCTGGCGCGAACGCCTGAGGAAAAAGGCACATTCACAGCCAAGCACCAAAAACGCATTGAAACTGTTCGCTCCTGTGCCTCGCTCTTCCGAACTCGCCCCCCGACTGACAGAGTGACATCAAGTCTCATCTGATTGTGAGAAAATCGGGTTAGCCTCACACCCAGGCTTCCACCGTGAATCCCAAATTTGCGCTAAAAAAGCAACCGCTGCTTTAGAGGCAGTCACTGCGGAAGCTTCGCGACGCGAGCAAGTCGCTCCTGGTGAGATTGGAGGCGCAGCTTACCCAGTGACGGCGGCATTAATGGCGAGCAAGCGGCGCGCCAAGATGAAGTCAGCTTGCGGCGATCTGGCGCACCGCTGCGATCAACGCGTCCACGTCGGCCTCGCTGTTGAAATAGCCGATGCTGGCGCGGCTCGTGCCGTCGGGGTAGGTGCCGATCTGGCGATGGCAGTAAGGCGCGCAGTGCAGGCCGCAACGGACGGCGATGTCGAAGGACTCATCGAGAATGGCGCCCACATCCTGCGCAGAGTAACCGTCGATGCGAAAGGAAATTGTACTGACACAGTTCTGACCGTTCGCTGAGCCGTACAGCTTGACCTTGGCGGTCTCGCGCAGGCCGTTGTGCAATCGTTCGGCAAGCGCCATCTCGTGCGCATGGATGTTCTCGCGACCGGTAGCATTGATGAAGCCGAGCCCCTCTCTCAAGCTGGCGATTCCGATTGTGTTGTGGGTGCCGCCTTCAAGCCGGTGCGGGAATTCGCTGGGCTGGACCGGGTGCTTCGAGTCGCCTCCCGTGCCGCCCTCGCGCCACGGGAGCAGCTCGGTGCGCGGGCTGACATAAAGTCCGCCGGTGCCCGGAAAGCCGAAGAGCGCCTTGTGGCCCGGGAAAGCCAGGAGGTCAATTTGAGACTCTTTCACATCGATCCCCTCCACACCGGCGGTCTGCGCGGCATCTACAAGGAAAAACGCATTCCCCTGGCCGCGTTCGCGGACGACCTTGCCGATTTCAGAAACAGGCTGGACCGTGCCGAGAACATTTGAACAGTGGGTGAGGGCGACCAATGCCGTCGCTGGAGTGAAGGCCGCGGCCACATCATCCGGACAAATATAGCCGTCGCCCGAATTCGGCACCTTGGCGAGTTCGATGAGCCCGTTGCGCTCGAACTGATGCAGCGGACGCGAAATGGAATTGTGCTCAAGATGGCTGGTGATGACGTGGATGGGCCGGGCTGCGCCGGCGCGCGCGTTGAGCGCCAGAATAACACCCTTAATAGCCATGTTCAGGGCGTCCGTGCAGTTCATGGTGAAAATCATCCGTTCCGGCGTGTCACCCGCGTTGAAGAAGCGGGCCAGCTCGAGCCGCGTCTCTTCGATGATGGTCTGCGCCCCGACCGCCATCTTGTGGGCGCCGCGGCCGGGATTGGCGCCAAGAGTCTGCAAGAACTTCGTCGCGCCTTCGTAGACGTTTACCGGTTTGGGATAGCTGGTGGCTGCGTTGTCAAGATAAATCATAAGCCGATGTATTTCGCGTAGAGATTTTTTGCCACGGTCGGATCTTTCGTTCCCTCGATGAACGCACGGCCATCTTTAAAAAGCGTTACGTTGTAACCATCCAAGGCGCAGCGAATCAGGAACGGGTTCGAGGCTACCGTGCCGACTTTTGCGAGTCGTTCGCTGACGTCCTCAAAGTTGATCTTCTGACCGTTGGGGAAGGAAATCTGCACGGAGTTCCGACCGCAAAGGGTTGTGGTTTGTGAAGCTCCGCCGGCGGTCAGGAAGTCGTAGCGGTTGTGAACGCAACACGGGCAATCGGCGAGTTCGCGCCGGCCCTGGATCTTGAACCGTTCGAAACGATCGTCCCACACGTCCATGCTGAGCAGGTCGCGATTGAGCTTGTCGGTGGCCCCCGTAAGCAGTTTGATCGCCTCCATGCACTGAAACGAAGCGATGATATTCACAATTGGCGCAATGATGCCAGAGGTGTCGCAGGTCGGGCTCATTCCGGGTGGTGGCGCGGTCTCGAAGATACAGCGCAGGCACGGCGTCTCGCGCGGCAGGATGACCATACTGAGCCCGTAGCTGCCGACGCAGGCGCCATAAAACCAGGGAATGCCGTGCTTGACGCACGCGTCGTTGAGGAGGAAGCGGGTCTCAAAATTGTCGCATCCGTCCATGACCAGAGTGGCACCCCGGATGAGATCCTCGATGTTCGCGTGGTTCACGTCGGTCACAATGCCCCTGACTTCGATCTCCGAATTGATCTGGCGCAGCTTTTTCTCGGCGGCCACCGCCTTGGGCATCGAGTTCTTTACATCCTCCTCGTCGAACAATACCTGGCGCTGAAGATTGCTTTCTTCGACGAAGTCGCGGTCCACCACCGTCAGTTGCCCCACGCCCGCCCGCGCCAGATTGTTGGCGATCACGGAGCCGAGAGCGCCGCAGCCGATGATAACCACTCGGGCCGCGCCGATGCGCCACTGGCCCGCCTCGCCGATGCCGTCGAATAGAATTTGTCGTGAATATCGATCCAATAGATGTTTCATATGAATTCAATAAAAAAGCCCGCGCCGCTAAAACGGCACAGGCTCAATTGCTTCGAATCGTCCCGGCTCTTTAGCAGTTTTTAAGGTGGAGCAAGTCGCCCTAAATCGCCACCCGAGACCGAATCATACAGAGAATTGAAAATTATTCAAGGGCTCTTGTCGAGGACTCCGCATCAGCGCAGGGACAGAGCCATTCAGCCCGGATTCCGCACCATTGGTTATGCGCGACATGCACCGCATGGGTGAGGTCGCGACGGAGCGTTTTGTTGCAAATGCGCATACTCTTTGTCCCTGAACCGCAGAAACCTAGCCCGTATTTGCATCCGTTGAGCAATCACCGCTCAGGCCCGTGCCTTCCAAGTCAAATGCAGTGCTTTCGTGGCTTGATGCGAGCCGGCAGTAGCCGGCGGTGGAGCGAAAAGCACGGCAAGAGTTCCAATAGTGCCTAGTCACCCAAGATGTCAGTGAAGCTTCGCCTCCGGGGGCGTTCGTCCCTTGAAGCTTAGCCCTTCGCTCAGTTGATTCAGTGATCCTATAAACTTCAATTCCAGGACAACCAGCTTCGCCGCGTCTTCAGCGTGGCTCGGCCGATCAACTGGCCGCCTTCCGTTTCGAGATCAAGCCGCAAGACCGTACCCGGCAAAATGTCATTGAAAGAACACGCCGTCCAGAGGCGGAAGCCCTGCTCTCTCCCGCCCGTCATGTTGTAAGAAGGGGAAGCGCAGACCGGCTTGCCGTTCATATACCAGCGATGCCGCACCTTATCCTTGAGCCCCAAGGGTGCCCTGATCGCAGTGAGGCCATGGAGCCGCACGGACTGGGTGGGCTGGAGTTCTGTCAAAGGAGACGCGACCTGCAAGGTCTCCTTTCGAAAGCCAGTGCCAATTTCGACAGCACCCAAGCGCAGGGGGGCTGGAGGAATGTAGGGTCGCCCGAACTCCGCCAAGCCCAGAAGTAGAAGACCCATCAAGACGCCAACTGCAATCCGGCGAAATCTCGACTGCAAGGGTGAGAAGTAAAGAGTCAGAAAACCCAAAAGCGCCATCACGGCGCTGGCGCGCATCGCCCGGGTGTTGCTCACACTCCATAACACCGGAAGCATGACGTTGATGACAGTGAAAAGATTGAAAGCAAAGAAAAAGGCGGTCAAACTCTGCTTCACGGAAAGATGGCGGTCATAGATCAGGTCGAGGGTCGATAAAATGGCGGACAATATGACCAACAGCAAAAAAACGGCGTTGCGCGATCCCAGCGTGGCGCTGGCATAATATACCGGGAGGACGAAGAACAGCATTTGCTGGTAGAGATTCTTATTGAAAAAGTTGATTAGCAGACGAATCCTCGGCGCCCAACGAGGCGGCACGCGGGGATGATTGAGCAGTTTCGGCAGAAACAAGCTCGAAAGCCAGATAAAGCTGAGGTGGACAACGGCAAGGCGCAGGAAGGTGAAATTCTGTTTGCCCAGCCACATAACCCCCATGCCCAGGATCAAGGCATACGCACTATGGAGCCACCACAGTTTGTCCTTGTTACGATGAAACCACCCAGCGAGCGGATGGTGGGAATCGGTGGAAGGCTTCCAGGGGGTTGCGTTGGAATTCGGCATATCAGTCAAGCGAAAATCGCAGCTGGACTCTTATGGCATCTAGGCGCCGGCTTCATCAAACCAGGCTTGTGCGCAAATGTCGATGGGCGCAAAGAAGGCCACCACTCACCGTCCAATCCGCCCGGCGCGGCGGGGCTCAGCGAAGAACACCGTCGAGAACCTTCCTCTTCCATCTTGACCCGGCAGCAGTTTCGCATACTCTGTAGTGAAGAACCATTTACAGGTCTGAGGCCCGCAATGAATAAAAAAGCCAAATTCTCCGTACGTCTTTTTCTTGCCGTGATTATCGTGCTCTACGGTTCATGGTCCCTTTGGGCCGGCGAACCGACGGAGGCGATACGGGTGGCTATAAACCAAGGGATCGAAACACTCAGAGGAGTCAAACTCGACAACGAAAAAAAGAGAGCCGAGGTTGTTAACCGTTTACGAGAGATTGTGTATCCCTTGTTTGACTTCAGAGAAATGGCCATGCGCTCGCTAGGTTCCTATTGGCGCCGTATCAACGTTCAACAGCAAAAAGAGTTTGTTTCTGTGTTTACGAAGCTCCTGGAGAAGACCTATGCCGACCAAATCGACCTGTACGACGGGCAGGAGGTCGTCTATACGGGGGAGAGTCTCGATAAGAACTATGCCCAGGTCGATACCAAGGTCATTGGCAAGAATAACCAATCCTTCTCTGTCAGTTACAGGTTGCTTCGCGTCGACGGGAAGTGGCGGATATATGACGTGGTGGCGGAAAACATCAGCGTCGTCAACAACTACCGCTCCCAGTTCAACCGCGTTCTTTCACGATCGTCCTTTGAAGACCTCGTGAGAACGATGAAGGAGAAAGCAAGTTAGACGAGGGCGCCGCGCCAGGATTTGAGACTTCGCGTCTGAGATCTCAGCAATAGGGACACCCAATCCTAGCCTCCACAAGTTTGCAGCATCAGCAATGATTCATCCATGGGGCGCAACAAATTGTCGCTCAATCTTTTCCTGAAGGACGCGGCTACGCGGCTGCGGGGAAGATACTTAAGGGGGGAAGCGGTGTAAGGCCGAGTCACGGCCGCCACAGCCCTCCTCTTGCAACCCCCGACTTCGTGATTATTTTTTAATTTACAATGGCTCAACGCGACTTCTATCAGATCCTTGGCGTCAAGCGCGATGCCTCCAGCGAAGACATCCGCACAGCCTACCGTAAGCTTGCACGCAAGTATCACCCGGATATCAACCCGGGAAATAAGGAAGCGGAAAATAAGTTCAAGGATATTGCCGCCGCCTACGATGTCCTTGGCGATCCGGAAAAACGCAAGCTTTTCGATGAATTCGGTGAAGCCGGACTCGCCTCTGGCTTTGACCCGGAAAAGGCGCGCAGCTACCAGCAATGGCAGCAGCGCTCAACAGGCGCGGGCGGCGCTTACGAATTTGACATGGGTGATCTTGGGGATCTTTTCGGCCATCTTGGGGGTATCTTCGGTTCCGGTCGCAAAACGCGGGCAAGCGCGGTGCGCGGCCAGGACATCGAAGCAGCCATGGAGATCGAGTTTCTGGATGCCGTGCGCGGATTCCAGACATCGATCACGCTTCAGCGCCCCGTGGAGTGCGAGTCGTGTCACGGCACCGGCACAAGGTCCGGGAGCAAAGCGACCGCTTGCCCGGAATGTCAGGGTAGCGGTAGGAGATCAGTGATCCAAGGACCCCTGCAATTTCGCCAGTCCTGTCCGCGCTGCGGCGGAAGCGGGCGACTTACTGGAGATGGCTGCGCTCCGTGTAAGGGCTCAGGCCGAGTTCTGCGGCCCGACACGATTCGGGTCAATGTTCCCTGCGGAGCCGAAACAGGAAAAAGGATTCGCCTGCGAGGTAAGGGTGAAGCCGGAATTCGCGGCGGGCCAGCCGGAGATCTTTATATCGTGCCGCGCATTCGGCCCCACCCCTTCCTTACCCGTTCGGGTCGCGATTTATCCATGGAATTGCCGATCACCTTTGGAGAATCCGTCCGTGGCGCCAACGTGGAAGTGCCGACTCCGATGGGGCCGGTTAAGGTGAAGATTCCCGCAGGAGCGCAGAGCGGCCAACGGCTTCGTGTCAAAGGCAAAGGGATTCCCGCCCATGGCCAGAGCCCGGCTGGAGATTTGTATCTGGTGCTCATGGTCCGCGTGCCGAAGGAGAAGCTCGGCGCAGAAATCATCGAAACGATCGACCGCGCCTACACGGAAGACGTGCGCAGGAATCTTCGCCTGTGACTGGGGGTGGGAAGGATGGGACGTAAATTTTTGCGACTTTCAGAGGTTATTGAAATCTGCGGCGTTGATGAACGATTCCTACATCAGCTCGAGCAGGAGGCCGTGATCCGTCCGGTCATCAGACGGAAACAAAAGCTCTATTCCCCCGACCAGGTCGAACGTGTGCGCGTGGCGCGCCTTCTCATCGAAGAGATGGGAGTAAATCTGGCGGGCGCCGAAGTGGCCCTCCACATGCGCGAGCAGATGATCGCCATGCAGCGACAGTTTAATCAACTGCTGCGCCTGATCGGCGAGGAGTTGAAGAGATAGGAGAAATGGCGAGCAGGTAAATGCTACTCATAGTCGCTCATTAATGGGAGAACTCCTGAGAAGGTGAGAATGTCACGCTCCAACCCCGAAGAGAACGGTCAAAAAATCGCCTCCTAGTTTGGGAAATCCAGGCACCTCACTCGCCGGGGGTTAGATTTCCTTCAGTGCGAAGGTCTTCCAATCGTGTTAGTTCTTGTACAAGGTTCTTAGAAATCCCTCTTTCTCCAGTTCGTCAATCACGCTCGAATCCACGAAACGCCGCGGGTCGGCTGTCTTGGCGGCGGGAATCCGTTCCATGCCTTCGAGGATGGTCTTTACGCCTTCAAGCGATGTACGCGGCACTCTGACCATGTGGCGGGCCTGTACGGCATAGGCCTCCTTGATCTCGTCGCGGTTCTTGGCTCGTGTCCACTTTTGAATGACGTTAACGCTGAATTCCTCATCCTCGAGATAGGTCTTCATCCCCTCGAAAAATCCTCTCATGAAACGCTTGGCGGTATCCCTCTGGCCTTCGATGAATCGCTTTCTGGTGACCACGGTTCCAGTAATATAAGTTTTGTTGATCTTGGTCAGGTCAAAAAGCTCGGTGAAGCCGAGGTTTTTTGCTCGTATGTTACTGGGAATCGATATCGCCGCGGCATCGATGACGCCGTTGACCATGCCTTGAACCAGAAGTCCCATTTCGTTGAGTTGCACCATGGTAACGTCCGTCGCAGGATTAAGGCCCCACATTTTAAGCGTCGCTCTCGCGAGGGCATCGGGGGTGGACCCGAATCGCGTCACGCCGACTCGTTTGCCTTTAAGGTCCTGCGGAGTCTTGATCTTGGGATTGACCATAAAGCTATAGAGCGGCTTGTCCAATATCGCGGCCATGAAAACCGTATCGGCGCCGTTCAGATTGGAGCTGACGCAGCCGTCGGTCGCCGACTGCGCGATGGAGACCTCGTTGGCGAGGAGCGCCTGGAGCGCCGTGATGCTGCTGGCGTGGATCAGCTCGACATCCATCCCGTGTTTGCGGAAGTGGCCGGCTTCATGACTGATCCATGGGATGGCTTGATTGACGGTGATCGCGCTGTAAGCAAGCCGCAGGGGCGCGCCGTGCGCTGTTTGAGCAGCCTGGAAAGGGCCAGTGACGATAAAGGTGAAAAAGGCGGCGGATAGAACAACCCTGACAAGGGAAGCGGTAGTTCTACAATCATTTTTCATATTTCGACCTCGCGACGGATCTCAATCTCCCGCTCATTTATCCCGCGCGCGTTGAATCGTCAAACGGAAAAATATTGCTGCGGGGGTGCGAAATTGGTTGGATATGGGATCTCATCTCTTAAGCGTGTCGGATGAACAATTCCGATAAACCGCGAATGGCCCGAAGGATTCTGTTTGGTGAAAGACAAGCGGTCTCGGCGCAAAGAAGTGGAATCAACACCAAGGCAGATCCTTTTGCCGCGGTCCATCGTGAAAGCGATTGACTCTACAGTTGGTTACGCATAACTTAATGCCGGCTACAGAGGGCGGGGAATATCGAAACCGCGATGCCGCGAGTTATCTATGGCAATCATACGTAGCTGAATCCAAGGAGGTTTGCGATGGGAGTATACGCAGTGAATCGCGATTTGAAGGAAATGTCGATTTGCCCGGTCTTAAATTGCGCGCTGTACCGGGTTTCATGCCTCTTGATGACGCTGGTGTTTGCCGCTTTTTTCCTGGGCGCCGCTGCGGCATCTGCGCAGGAGGGCAGGCCGCTCCGGGCCGGCTACACGTCGATCTCCGGAAACATGACTCCGCTTTGGGCCGCCCGCGAGGGAGGATACTTCAAGAAGTATGGCCTCGAAATGGAACTCATCTCGATGCCGAGCGGCAACGAGGGTATGAATGCTCTGATCGCCGGGGAGCTGGAGTTTTTGGCTATCGCTGGCAGCACGACGGCATCTGCGGCCGTGGGCGGTGCGGAGGTCGTTGCTCTCGCTACGACGATCGAACGGTTGGTGACTAGCCTCATGGTCGTGCCGAGCATACAAAAACCTGAAGATCTGCGCGGCAAGTCCGTCGGGATCAGTCGCTTCGGCACGTCCATCGATACCGGGGCGCGGATTGCAATTCAGCACTTTGGGTTTGAACCCGTGAAGGACGTGTCTATCGTGCAGATCGGCGCCATGCCCTCGATATTGGGGGCCATGCGTGGGGGACGGATTCAAGCAGCCATTCTCTCCTATCCATCAATCATACAAGCAAAGCGGGAAGGATATCGGGAAATGCTCGATATCGCCTCGTTGGGAATGGCCTATGCTTCTACGGGAATCACGGTGCGGCGCAGCTACGTGCAGCAGAAGCGGGAAGTCGTAACGAATTATGTCAAGGCGATTCTTGAAGCCATCGCGCGCCTGAAGAAGGATAAGGCTTTTGCGCTTGAAGTCATGGGCAAGTACCTGCGCACCAAGGACAGTGAAGTCCTCGAAGGCACCTACGACGCTTCGATCGTGAAGTATCTCAAGACCGTGCCATTCCCCACGGTCGAAGCCTTTCGCTCCGTCTTGGACGAGCTAGCGCAGGTGAATCCGAAAGCGAAGGGCCAGGACCCGCGAAAGTTTTTTGACGATAGCATTCTTCAAGAATTGGAAAAGAACGGCTTCGTCAAGACTCTTCACCGCTAGTCGCAGAGGTCGGCTGAAATGCGTTACGGATGGCGGGCTCGGATCGGTCACATTGCGCCGGCAATCTTGGACACCTCGGCTGAGGAAATCCGAAAACTCTTGCCAGAGGGAGTCCTTCATGTCGGGCTTACCATTAGCGAGCCTATTCAGTCATTGGGCTCGGAGCAAGCCGCCTCGGTGTTTGATCGCATGGTGGACGCCGGCCGGCGCCTGGCTCGAGAAGAGGTGGACGTAATCATCTGCGGCGGAGCGCCAGTGGCGTTATCCAAAGGTCCCGCTGGCGATGCGGAACTC
>JBFJNS010000060.1:0-10669 GCA_041618055.1 Binatia bacterium | reverse complement strand
TGTAGCGCATGGCGGCCGGCGGATCAGGGTCGATGGAGCCAAAGTTCCCCTGGCCATCGATCAGGGGGTAGCGCATGGAGAATCCCTGCACCAGGCGCACGATGGTGTCATAGACCGCCGTGTCGCCATGAGGATGGTATTTGCCGATCACATCGCCGACGAGACGGGCAGATTTCTTGTAAGGCTTGTCCCAGGTGTTCCCCATGTCGTACATGGCGTAAAGGACTCGGCGATGGACGGGCTTGAGCCCGTCGCGAACGTCCGGCAAAGCGCGACTGATGATGACGCTCATGGCGTAGTCCATGAAGGACTGACGCATCTCGTCTTCGATGTAGACGGGAATTTTTTGCTGCTTTAGCGTAGCTTCCATACGTTCAGTAGCGAGTTAAGAGTGCTGGGTACTGAGGCAAGCAACGCGTCATCAACATTGAGCAACGTGGAAAAGAGGTGGTGCGGCCGCAGTACTCGTTACTCAGTACTCATTACTGATCAGATGTCCAAATTCTTAACCGTCAGGGCATGCTCCTCGATGAACTTGCGTCGAGGCTCGACTTCATCGCCCATTAGCGTGGAAAAGATATCATTGGCCTCCACCGCGTCTTCGATGCGAACCTGCAACAGCACCCGGGATTCGGGATTCATCGTCGTCTCCCAGAGCTGCTCGGGATTCATCTCACCCAAGCCCTTGTAGCGTTGGATGTACTGGCCTTTTTTGCCGCCTTCCATGATGTAATTGAGAACCTCTGTGAGCGTCTTGAGCTGGGCCGGGTGTTCGCCGTTCTCCACCGCATACGGAGGCATGCCAATACTCGCAAGTTCGTTGAAAAGTTTTTTGGTTTCCTTGAATTCAGGGCTAGTCAGAAACTCGCGATCGATGAGCGTTTGAAACCCGGTCCCATTAGATCGGGTCCACACGATGAGTTTATAGCAATTGTGCTCCGCGTCCTCCGCCAAATCGCAGGAAACCGGCGCCAGTTCAGGTGCGACTAAATTCACGTACGATGCCAGGCGACCCTGAATACTGAGGAGCGCGTTTTTATCTTTTAGGGTTTCATCGCTGAACCCCTCCTCCAGCAAAAGGGCTTCGATAATCGTGCGGTTTTTCTTCTTTCTCGCAATCAGCCCCATGAGCTTTTCCCAACGGCCCACCTTTTTGATGAAAGTTTGCAGGGGCTGGCCGGCCAATCCACTGCCGTTATTGTGCGACCGTACCCGCACATCCTCGGTTCCCAGTTCGATCAGGTAGTCCTCCAGGGCCACCTCGTCTTTGAGATAGCGCTCCTGCTTGCCGCGTTTCACTTTGTACAACGGAGGTTGAGCGATAAAAAGATGGCCCTTCTCCACCAGATCGGGCATTTGGCGGTAGAAAAAGGTGAGAAGCAACGTGCGGATATGGGATCCGTCGACATCTGCATCCGTCATGATGATGATAGAATGATAGCGCAGCTTTGCGGGGTCATAGTCTTCCTTCACACCGGTCCCCAGGGCCGTGATCATCAGGCGGATTTCCTGAGAGGACAGCATCTTGTCAAAACGCGCCTTCTCGACGTTTAGAATTTTCCCCTTGAGCGGCAGAATTGCCTGGTTACGCCGATCTCTTCCCTGCTTCGCGGAACCGCCGGCGGAATCTCCCTCGACAAGGTACAGTTCGCTTAATGCGGGATCTCTCTCTTGGCAGTCGGCCAGCTTGCCCGGCAACGAGCCGGAGTCCAACGCACCTTTACGACGCGCCAGTTCTTTGGCTTTGCGAGTTGCTTCGCGCACACGGGCGGCTTCGACGCCCTTGGCGGCAATCCTTTTCGCGTCCCCGGGATTTTCGCGCAAGTAGCTTGAAAACTTTTCGTTGATGAGGGCCTCTACGATGCCCTTGACCTCACTGTTGCCAAGCTTAGTCTTGGTCTGACCTTCAAATTGGGGCTCCGGCACTTTCACGCTGATGACAGCGGTTAAACCCTCGCGAACATCCTCGCCTTGCAGATTTTCATCGTCCTTCTTCAAGTAGCCGCTTTCGATCGCATAACTGTTGATCGTGCGCGTTAGCGCTGATTTGAAACCGATGAGGTGGGTACCGCCTTCGATGGTATTGATGTTATTCGCGAACGAAAAAACGCTCTCCGAGTAGCCGTCGTTCCATTGCATGGCGATGGCGACGTCGACCCCTTCTCGTTGCCCCTCGAAGTGGACCACTTTGGGATGGATGACGGTCTTGGCGCGATTCAAATGCTCGACGAAGGAGATAAGCCCGCCCTTGTAGAAAAACTCGTGCTTTTTCTGATTGCGCTCGTCCTCGATCGTGATCGTTACGCCCCGGTTCAAAAACGCTAGCTCGCGCAAACGTTGTGAGAGCACATCGAAGCTTAACTCGATGGTTTCAAAAACCTGCGGGTCCGGCTTGAAGGTAACCCTTGTCCCCCGCTCCTTCGATCTGCCGATTTCTTTTAGCCTGTCTTGCGGCACACCCCGCTTGTAGTTTTGCTGATAAACCTTACCGTCACGCTTGATCTCGACTTCCAAAAACTCCGACAAGGCATTGACGACGGAAACACCGACCCCGTGCAAACCGCCCGAGACTTTGTATGAGGCTTTGTCAAATTTCCCCCCGGCATGAAGCTTGGTGAGCACAACTTCTGCGGCGGAAATCTTTTCCGTCGGATGAATATCGACGGGAATACCGCGACCGTTGTCGACAACCGTAACGCTGTTGTCAATGTGAATCGTTACGTCGATCTTGTCGCAATGATCGGCCAGTGCCTCGTCGATGGAATTGTCCACGACTTCGTAAACCAGGTGATGCAGGCCTCGCTCCGCCGTATCCCCAATATACATCCCGGGGCGTTTTTTCACCGCATCCAGGCCTTCCAAGACTTTTATGTTATCGGCTTTATAGTCCGAGATTTGTGGTGTTTTTTCTTCGGCCATGTTTCGCCAACTGCAAGTTAGAATTTTTGCTTGTAAAGTTAGGGAGTTAGGGCTCCGTATGAATCCTATAAATAGTACTTCAAAAATGACCAAAAGTAAAGCGTTAATACGCGCCTAACTTTATGATTTTTCTAGCGAAACCTTGGCTCCGCAAGGGTTTTACAAGGTCCTCTGCCCAGCCAGAGATCTGACTTATTTTCGTATCATGTTGACACCCGTATGTAGGTGAGAGAAAAGGAAGCGATGCAAAATATCTTTGTCGCATTCAAATTTCTGACCTTTAGTGCTTATCGCCGAGGAGATCGATTAGAACCCGGGCAAATCGGTGCGGCGGTTCCTTATTTTCCGCTCGTGGGTCTTGGATTGGGCCTAGCCCTGGTCATTATAAACCGCGGGTTAGGGCCCTACCTGGGCTCGGAAATTCTCAGCGTTGTTATGGTGGCCATTTTAATCGTCATGACGGGGGGCGTTCATTTGGCGGGGCTGCAGAGGACATTCGACGCTCTGGACGCACGCACCGACATTGTCGAGGGAGAAGCGTCGCCCGTCGGGATTTACGGACTGCTGGCGACTCTCTTCGTTGTCCTGCTCAAGGTGCGGTCCGTAGAAGTGATCGGGGCACTGCTCGGCTTGAGTCTCTTGCTCACACCCCTGATAGCCCGTTGGGGACTGGTCATGTTTCTCTATGGCTCGACTTCGATGCGCGATGACACGGCAAGAGTCATCGCGCGGCACGTGACGGCGTGGCACCTGGTGATCACCAGCGTAGCAACGCTGTCCTTCGCCTATTTCTTTGCCGGACGGGTAGCCCTCTGGATCGCCCTGTGCGTCTCACTTATTACCCTGTTGGGTCGGAGCTATCTACTTCGGCGCCGCGGAGGTATCACCTGCGACAACTGTGGCGCACTGATTGAGCTAACCGAAGCGATGAGTTTTCTTTTCTTTGCGTCCGTCTAACCCTCGCGGCATCGGACTGCCATATGGACCTGTTAAAGCCCGTTATGCCGGTTATCCCGGTCTTCCTCCTCATCGCGATCGGTTTCATCTTCGCTCAGTGGAAGAAAATCAGCCTGGCCTCGGTGACCGAGATCATCGTATACCTCGCCGCTCCGTCGTTGGTTTTCACGTCCCTGGCCACAAAACCTCTATTCGCCGAGGATATTTTGGTGATGATCGCCGGCGCGGCCGGCATACTCATCGGCGAAGGGGTTCTCATCGTCGCCTACTTCCGTCTCTCGCGCTTTCAATCGCGGGGCTTTGCCCTTCCGGTTTTGTTCATGAACGCCGGCAATATGGGGATTCCGCTTTCCCTTTTCGCTTTCGGGCAACCTGGGTTGCAACGCGCGAGTCTGCTGTTCGTCATCATGTCCGTCTTTCAATATTCACTCGGCATCTACATTCTGAGCGGCAAGGGGAACTGGACAGAAATCTTTCGGCTCCCCCTTATCTTTGCGACGTTAGCGGGCTTGTCGTTCAACCTGAGCCAGATATCCGTCCCGGAGATGATCTTCCAGCCCCTCTTGATGCTTGGTTATTCCACCATTCCGCTCATGCTTGTAAGCCTTGGGTATCGTCTGCACGAAGTGCGCTCTCTGCGCTGGGGCCACTCCATCGGTGGAGCGTTCTTGCGCATTTTCGGCGGCCTTCTGGCAGCTTACGTTGTCACAACGATCCTCGGCGCACAGGGAATCAACCGCCAGATTCTCCTCTTGTACGGCTCGCTCCCTGCGGCAGTCGTCAATTTCATCTTAACGGAGAAGTACGGGCAGGACCCCGAACTGGCGGCATCTATCGTCGTCCTGAGCACTTTTCTTTCCGTCATAACGATTCCCTGTGTGTTTTGGTTGATCTTGTGAACACAGGCACACCCGAAGCCGGCGGAAAAACTTGACTTCCGCATCAATGAGGTATAGCGTGCGTCGCAGTCAGAACGGCTCTAAGTGAAAAGGGAAGTCCGGTGAAAATCCGGCGCGGTCCCGCCACTGTGATGGCTACGAAAGCCGCGAATGCAAGCCACTGCCTGCAATTAAGGAGAAAGGCAAAAGGATGAAAAACAATTCATCCTTTATCCCTCATCCTTCTGACCTTTGTTGGGTGGGAAGGCGCGGCGATTAGGTTAGAGTGTGATTGTGACTCGTGTTCGTTGAACTCAGTTGTTGATGAGGACGAAAAACGAGCACGAGCACGGCTTTGAAGCCCAAGCCAGGAGACCTACTTAGAGCTCTCAAACCGGCCTCTCCGAAGGAGAGAGAAAGGTCCCGTTTTTCCCCCTCCCAATCGCGAAGAGGCCTACGACGCGTGGGCATCAATGAAGGTTCCTTTTCTTCTCATCTCCCTAGCTTTGCATGCGCTGATTTTTACGGCCCCGATTTCTTACGTGGAAGAAACGAGGGAGCATCTCGTACCCGTCACTCTCGCCATAGAAATGACGAAGCCCGAGGCGCACAAGCCCACCCCATTGCAGAGGCCTAAGAATAGCTCCGAAAAGTCAGCCATGAAACAACTCAAGCCTGCCCGGCCGAAGCGCGTCAAAGCTGACGAGATACCGCCGCTGGCAATGGCGGCGCGTGGCGACAGACTTCTTGAGCCAGATGCGATCGCGGCCTCTGACAACAAGATCATGGATCATCGACTTGACGCACCTGTCTCCGACAGACAGGAATTGAGGGTTGTACAGTCACTGCCGACCGCGCCGGAAAAACCGCCTCCATCTCAAACAGCGGAAGCCGGAGAGGAAAGAGAGATCATCGCAGAGAGACATTTTCCTCATCTTGGAATTGGAAAGCGACCGGTCACGGAACCAAAGTTCTTTACGGCGCACTATGCCCACTCTCCGAAACCCGAGTATCCTGACCAGGCGCGCAGAGAAGGATGGGAGGGTACAGTGCTTCTCTCCATCCTCGTCGACGCCGAGGGTAAGCCGCAGACCATTGTCTTGAGCCAAAGCTCCGGTTTCCCCGCCCTTGACACCTCGGCGCAGGAAACCGTGAAGCATTGGCGTTTCCGGCCAGCACGCTATGGAAATCACCGTGTGCAAAGCTGGGTCAAAGTTCCCATTGTCTTCACCTTGGCCGAAGCGGAGAATTAAGAGACGATTTTGAATGGAGGAGAAAAAGGAGGCGAATTTCACAGACTGCAGACGGATGTGAGGGAAAGGGGTGACTCGCAAAAAAGGATGAAGGCAAAGGGCAAAAGGATAAATTTCTATCCTTCATCCCTCATCCTTTAGCCTTTTGAGAATTCCCCTGCTGCCCCGCAACTGTAAGGGCTACGAAAACCGCCGTAGAGCCACTGCTCAGGAGAATTTTGGATTTAGGATTGGGGATTTTGGACTTAATCCAAAATTGAAAATCTAAAATCGGAAATCGCTTTGGGTGGGAAGGCGCGGTGAGTAGGTTAGATCGTGGTTCGTGACTCGTGTTCAGTGGAGCCAGTCGCTGTTGAGCACGAAAAACGAGCGCGGCTTTGAAGCCTAAGCCAGGAGACCTATCCGAACTGCCCCAACATCCCCTTTCGCGGGAAAAGGAGGTTTTCATGAAAGCATTGGTTTATTTATTACTTTTTTTTCTTTGTCTCCCTTCCATATCCAACTCCCAGGATACGCTTCCACCGATTGTGGTCACGTCCACACGCTTGCGCGACGTCGAGGAGCCAACCTCACGAGTCCCTGGCAAAGTCATTGTGATTACCGCCGAGGACATCGAAACGCAAGGCGCAAAGACCGTGCAGGAAGTTCTTCAATATCAGACGGGAATTATTCTGTTCGACTCTATTGGCAACGAGTTCCAGCAAACCATCGATCTCAGAGGTTTCAACGGCCAACCTGTAACGGCGACTAGCGTTTTCGTCGATGGGGTCCGGGTCAATGAACCGGACTTCAACACGATCAATTTCGACCTCATTCCGATCGAAGACATCGAACGCATCGAGATCATGCCGGGGACGGCCACCGTCTTCGGGCGCAACGCCCTCGGCGGGGTAATTAACATCACGACCAAGCGTGGGCGAAAAAACAAAACGCAGGTTCGCTTTGATATCGGCGGCGGCACTTTTGGCCGCCAGAAGTATTCCTTGGCTGCCGACGGACCCATCCCTTCCCTCAAGAACTTCGACTATTATTTCGGTGTGTCTCGTGAACTGACCCAGGGATTTCGCGAGGACTCAGGCGGACGGCTGACAAAAATACTCGGTAAGCTCGGTTATCGCTCAGGCAATAGCACGGACATCGTGCTGTCGTATACCCACGTTCAAGACCATCTCAAACAAGCAGGGGCCCTTCCCGCTAGCCGTCTGCGCACCGATCGCGACGACAACTTTACGCCCGGGGATTATTACGACGCCGACTTACATCAGGTCGCATTGAACCTGCGCCAGAAACTTCCGGCGAATTGGTCTTTGGCGCTCAATGGTTTCTTCCGTGGCAACGACCTGGCGACTTTCGTCAATTTCAGCCCCGATCCGCTCGTCCAAAGCGATTCGGATCTGAGGACGGATATCCGCTCCGGCGGCGGCACGCTGCAGTTGACCCACGACGGCATGGTCCTGGGCAAGAAGAATACACTGACCGGGGGGATCGAGTATAATCGCAACCTGTTCACTATCAAGAACAGCGGCGCTTTTTTCGGCTTTCCCTTCCTGACCAAGCAAGCCACGAAAGAAAATGTGGTCGGCATTTACCTTTCCGACAGCTTCAATGTGGCGGAATCCGTGGTGCTCCACGCCGGCCTACGCTACGATTGGAACCGAATCGAATTCAGCGACAAAATCGATCCCAGCTTGAACGGAGCAAAACGCTTCGCGCGCCTCAACCCCAAGGTCGGCATCATCTACACGCCGACCAAGGGCTTAAGCTTGTCTTTCAGCTATTCACAAGGAATTCGTACGCCGACGGTGAGCGAAATCTTTGCTCAAGGCCCCTTTGGCTCGAACCCTGACTTGAAGCCGATGAAAAGCCAGAATTTCGAACTTGGAGCGAAGGCGCAAATCGCGCCCTGGTTGGAGGGCAATCTCGCACTTTTTTACACGCCGGTCCGAGACGAAATTCTCTTTACGGTCACCGATCCGCTGACCTTCGCGGGGCGCAATAACAATATCAGCCGGACGCTGCGCCGAGGGCTCGAGGCTGCGCTCAAAGGTCGGTGGAATAAAATGTTGGACGGCTTTGTCAACTACTCACTCACCAAAGCGACCTTCGAGACGGACGTTTTGCTTTTCTCCGGCCAGGTGAAGAAAGGGGATGAGTTGCCGCTGGTCCCGCGTCATCATGTCAGCGCGGGGGTCAACTGGCATCCATTGGAAAGGCTTACGGTTTCATTGTTGGCAAACTATGTCGGCAGTCAAGTTCTCAATAATGACGAGCCGAACGATGCAAAGAAACTGGCCGGCTACTTTGTTCTCAACAGCCGGCTGGCCTATCAATGGCGCAACTGGACGGTGCACTTGACCGTCAATAACCTCACCGACCGAAAGTATTCGACCTATGGTATTTTGGGAGCGGAGCCGAACCGTGTGCCCGCACCTGGGATCAATGGCTTTGGCGGGATTACCTTCAAGTACTGATGGCCATGAGTATTGGTTGCAGGAAGACTCGAAAATTGTTAAGTATCGACCCAACCAAAGGGAGACCAACTATGAAAACGCGCTATGGAATTCTCGTTGCGATGATTCTAGCGGCCGCCGCCATGCGGCTTTTGCCCCATCCTGCGAATTTCACGCCCATCGGGGCGCTCGCCCTTTTCGCCGGCGCCCACTTCGATGACAAACGCTGGGCTTTCGTCATCCCGCTCGCAGCGATGTTGCTGAGCGATATCCTGCTTGGATTCCACGGCCAAATGCCGGTGACCTACGGCGCTTTCGCGGTAATCGTGGCAATGGGATTCTCGCTCAAGGAAAGAAGAACTGCGCTGCGCGTAGCCGGCGCGTCGGTGAGTGCCGCGACGTTCTTTTTTGTCGTGTCGAACTTCGGCGTGTGGGCAAGCGGCTCCCTCTACCCGATGACCTTACAGGGGCTCGTCGCCTGCTACGTCGCGGCGATCCCCTTTTTCCAGAACTGGCTTGCCGGCACCCTCGTGTACGCGGCGCTGCTCTTCGGCGGCTTCGCGCTTGCGGAAAAAAAGCTTGGAATGTTCGCTCCGGCGCGCAGTTGAGACTTTCGTTGCCGTACGCGTCGGCTGCAACGTCCTTAAACTGATTTGCTGGGGAGGCGGAGAGTTGCCAGGGCTGCAATTTCCTGGGCCTGGGACATCCAGCGATCTTTTTCCGCAGCCCAGTCCGTAATATTGGCATGACGGGGGGGCGGCTCATCTGATTCTACCCGCAAGCCAACGCTGTCTACCTGGCCCACCGAGAGGTCGGCACGGGCCAAGATTTCCCGTTCTATAACTGCTGAAACGTAGACATCTCCGAAACGCCAGATCTCTTTTTCGTTCAGCCCAGAAATGCGAAAAACAGACGTTTTATGATCTTTGCGCGCCGGGTGAAAAGCTCGCGGCTTTACCCGCCCACTAGAAGGGACAAAATGGCCCGCTTGGTGAAGGTAACGCGCAGTGACTTCGTCAGCCGTTAGCTCCGTTGGTAGGCTGGACGCAAACTTGCTGTATCCAATGCGCGATAACCAGCGGGAGAGCCTCGCGAAGATGGTCCGTACCATGAATCTTTCTGTAGCCGTGTAAACCGGCGAATGTCAGCGTTCCGTCCCTACCAACGCTAACTGAGAAGGTTTGCCGGGGGCCATGGTCCCATTCAAATAAAATCTCACCATCCGTATCGACTGCAATGTCGGGGACCGCTATCTCAGCGGGGAGGATTTGTAGGAACTGACTCGCGTATGAGTATGTACTAGGCTCCACCCGCGCGGAACCTATTCTATCCCAATTGTCCTCTTGGGCGGCAGTGTACGCAGCGTTAAGCGCCTCCTGGCCCACCCGCTTAGGTTCTCCGAGGGCCACACTACGCGGGAATTCGACCAGAGTGATGGTCCAGTCGCGCAGTGTGCGAGCCTCCTCGCTAAGGCCTCGGTCCACCCACGGGACGGTACCAAAGGCGGCCACCGGTGCCGTTGCAGCAATACTCATTCGAATTGCCTCAAGGTTTCATCCGTCACGCTACTAAAGAAAATCAAATTCTTGAACGCTCTGAGCTGGTTAAAGGTCCTCTCAATCGCCGGATCATCCGGGGAGAATTCTGCCTCTTTATAGGCGTCAATGTCAAGAATCACGGTTAGCCTTCGCGCGTCAGGCGAAGGTTGCAAGGCTTGGGTGACATGCGCGGCGATACCTTCCTCAGGATGGCGAACAGTAACTCTTGTAAGGAAGCTGCTAACGTATTGAGGCAATTCAGGGGGAACCTGCGGGGCTGCTCGCAGGTAATTCTCGAATTTCTCACCTCCAGCGGGCAGAGGCACGTGATTGATGTAGCGCACAGCAAGTCTAACAACAGCCGCCGGCTTAGCAGAGCCCACGTAGAGGCGCCAAAAATTCATTGCCTGGGGGAAAATATCCTCCCAACTCGTATATGGCCGCAAGCGGTTTAAAGTAAAGCCATCGATTCGAAACTGGGCCACGACCTTTTCGTCGGCGCTTTTAAAGAAATAGCCGAGCAGGCCAAGTTCCTTGACCAAAGGCGGTTGGCCTTGTCCCTTGAGGACTGGGATGGTGGCTTGCAGGCCGCGCATTTCTTCTACTTTTGGGAGGCAGTTTGAGAGATCATCCCTCACAGCTTTCAAGTCTTCTGGCCGCAGATCCGAACGGGC
>JBFJNS010000059.1:0-10717 GCA_041618055.1 Binatia bacterium | reverse complement strand
CGGCGTTGACGGCCGGTGGGCTGGGCCTGATCGGGGTTCCGCTGACATCCGGGTTTATCAGTAAGTGGTACCTCGTCTCCGGGGCCATTGATCGGGATTTGATTCCGCTAGCGGTGGTGATTTTGTTGGGCTCGATTTTGGCCGTCATTTACGTTTGGAAAGTCGTCGAGATTGTTTATTTCAGGCCCGCATCCGCGTCGGCGGCGCAGATTACAGAAGCGCCGTGGTCCATGGTCCTCCCTGCATGGATCTTGATCGGGGCCAGCATCTATTTCGGCGTGGATGCCTCCCTAACTTCAACCTTGGCGGGCCGGGCCGCGCTCTATCTGTTGGTTCAACCCTGAAAGCTGGGAGTTTGATGTTCTCGTTGATCCTATTCGTTCCGCTCTTGGGTGCCGCCCTCATTGCTCTGCTTGGGCGCTGGCCGACTGCTCGCGACACCGTGAGCGTCGTCACCGCATTGTGCCTCTTTGGCCTGGTTATCGGGTTGGTGCCGGACGTGGGGAGCAACCTTTCGGAGAATTGGGTTTTGCTCGAAATCGTTCCAGGCCTTCGACTCGCGTTCGCGGTCGAGCCGCTCGGGCTGCTTTTTGCCCTGGTCGCATCCGGATTGTGGGTCGTGACCTCGATCTACGCTATCGGCTACATGCGCGCCCACCACGAGGAGCACCAGACCCGGTTTTACACCTGTTTTGCCCTGACGCTGGCCGCGGCGATGGGCATCGCCCTGGCAGGAAATCTGTTGACGCTTTTTGTGTTTTACGAGGCGATGACTCTCGCGACGTATCCCCTGGTGACCCATCATGGTACTGAGAAAGCGGTCATGGCGGGACGCATGTACCTCGGCTATCTGTTTGGCACTTCGGTGGGCCTGCTCCTGTTGGCTGTCATTTGGACCTGGACGTTGGCCGGGACTCTTGATTTCCAAGCGGGAGGAATTCTTGCAGGCAACGCGGGAAACTCCACGTTGCTGATCCTGCTCGCACTCTACGCATTCGGAATCGGCAAGGCGGCGCTAATGCCGTTTCACCGCTGGCTCCCTGCGGCCATGGTGGCCCCGACGCCGGTCAGTGCGCTGCTCCATGCCGTGGCCGTTGTCAAAGCGGGAGTCTTTTGCGTCATGAAGGTGATTCTGTACGTCTTTGGCATCGAGCTGCTTCACGAAACCGGACTGAGCGTGTGGCTCATGTATGTGGCTGGAGCGACGATCGTCATCGCCTCTTTGATCGCGCTGGTACAGGATGACCTCAAGGCGCGCCTGGCCTACTCCACGGTCAGCCAGCTTTCGTACGTCATTCTCGGGGCGGCGCTGGCCAACGCGGCAGGCGTGCTGGGCGGTACCATGCACATCCTCATGCACGCCTTCGGCAAGATCACCCTGTTTTTCTGTGCCGGGGCGATTGCGGTGGCTACGCATAAGACCAAAGTGAGCGAGATGGCGCGCATCGGAAGACAGATACCCATAACCATGGCTGCCTTTCTCATCGGATCTCTGAGCATCATCGGTCTGCCCCCGCTGGGCGGTTCGTGGAGCAAATGGTACTTGATTCTCGGCGCCATGGACGCCGCGCAACTTCCGTTAGTCGCGGTGCTCCTGGTCAGTTCTCTCCTGAACATCGCCTATCTCCTGCCCGTTCCCGTCCGGGCCTTTTTCGTCGGCGAGCCGGGCGGTGGCGCCGGTGCCGGGATTCAGGAAGCGCCCTGGACCTGCGTTGTGCCGCTTTGTGTGACCGCGGCGGGATGTCTTTTGCTCTTTTTCTTTGCCGGCGAGGTGTACGAATTTCTGGCTCCTCTGGTACAGCGTTGAAGCGAGGTTGGGATGGAGAACGAAAAGCAATATTGGCTCGACAACCCGCGCAACGTGGGCAAGATTTTCTGGAGCCTGGTCGGTGTCTGCGCGCTTCTAACCGTCGCCGATTTTTTCTATCACAAGCACGGTCACTTCTCCTGGGAGCAGTGGAGCGGCTTCTACGGTTTTTACGGCTTTCTCGCATGCGTCGGCCTGGTCTGGCTCGCAAAGCAGATGCGCAAGCTTTTGAAAAGGGACGAGGACTACTATGATCGGTGAGATCTCTCCCGGTTTGATTCTGATTGCGGGGGCCGCTCTCATCCCGCTCTTTCGCGGCGCGTGGCGCAACGCCTATCTTCTCGTTCTGCCGCTGCTGAGCTTCATGTATGTCATCGCATTACCCTACGGCGAGCATGGGCAGATCTCGATTTTTCAATATGTTCTAACGACCATACGCGTCGATGGGCTTAGCTTCGTTTTCGCGATCGTTTTCCATATCGCGGTGCTGCTGACGGCGCTTTATTCTCTCCATGAAGCCGACAACCTGCAGCACGTATCAGGTTTCGTTTATGCGGGATGCGCTATCGGCGCGGTTTTCGCCGGCGACTTGATCACGCTTTTTATTTTCTGGGAAGTCACGGCGATCTCCTCTGTGTTTCTTATTTGGGCGCGTCGCACAGAGAGGGCCTACCGCGCCGGCATGCGCTATCTCATCATTCAAGTCACTTCGGGACTGCTCTTGCTGGCGGGTATCATCTTGCGGGTCAGGGAGAGCGGCGACATTGCCTTTAACTTCCTCGGCGTGAGCGATCTAGCGACCTGGCTGATCTTCATTGCCTTCGGCATCAAGTGCGCTTTTCCGCTGCTTCACAACTGGCTGCAGGATGCGTATCCCGAGGCCACGGTGGCGGGCACCGTTTTTCTGAGCGCGTTTACAACGAAGCTCGCCGTATATGCGCTGGCCCGGGGTTTTCCAGGAACCGAGATGCTGGTGTGGATCGGTGCCGCCATGACGGCGTTTCCGATTTTTTACGCGGTGATCGAGAACGATCTCAGGCGTGTTCTCGCCTACAGCCTCAATAACCAGCTTGGTTTCATGGTGGTGGGGATCGGCATCGGCACCGAAATGGCTCTCAACGGAACCGCGGCGCATGCTTTCACGCACATCATTTACAAAGCGCTGCTGTTCATGTCCATGGGCGCCGTCCTCTACCGCACGGGAACGATCAACGGTTCCGATCTTGGAGGGCTCTATAAGTCGATGCCGTACACAACCGTGTTTTGCATCGTCGGCGCCGCCTCCATCTCGGCATTCCCGCTATTCAGCGGTTTCATCAGCAAGTCTCTAATCATTACCGCGGCCGCGGATGGATCTTATGTTCTCACCTGGTGGGTGTTGCTCTTTGCGTCCGCAGGCGTGTTTCATCACTCGGGCATCAAGATTCCCTTTTTTGCTTTTTTCGCCCATGACTCCGGCATCAGGTGCAAAGAGGCTCCCTTAAACATGTTGCTCGCCATGGGTGCGGCGGCTTTTCTCTGCGTCGCTCTCGGCGTGTACCCGGATCCACTTTATCGGCTGCTTCCTTTTGCGGTGGATTATGCGCCGTATACGGCGACGCACGTAATCACCCAATATCAGTTGCTAGTGTTCTCGGCGCTGGCATTCGCCGTTCTCAAACGCACGGGCATCTATCCTCCCGAGCTGCGGGCGATCAATCTCGATAGCGACTGGTTGTACCGTCGGCTGCCGAAACTCATTTGGTCATGGGCGCTTTTGCCCATTGTGGATCAGGTTGTTCGCTCGCGTAGGTGGGCGTGGAGCAGAGTTGCTGCCGCTGCCGTCTCAGCTCCAGAGATCCGAGGCGCAAGCATGCTAGCTATTTTTGTGATTCTCTTGCTTTTTTCCGTTCTCGCCGTGGACTTCTTGCAGCTTGCGCATCTGTGGTGATCCCGTGCGCCTCAGGTCTCTAGCCCCAGGCGTTGGCGAGACCTTCTTTTTTCCCACGAAATAGGGCCTGAAAACCTATGAAGGCTTGATCGCTGGCTCAATTAGGCGTCGTTAACCGCCCGTGACCAAAGTAGCAACCCCTTTGCCTCGGTCATCGGCGTCGGCGCCGCGTCTCCAAAAGGAGCACAAATGCGGCAAGAGCGAATTCGCCATGAGACGGGCGGTGATGAGGTTCGTGAAGAAGAACCAATAAGTATTTCTTGGGAATCGGGGCTTAGGGGGCATGGGGCAAGGTTAGAGTTCACCTTTGACAATGCTGTGTGGGTGGCCTTGTGTTGCTCAGCGTCTTTTCGAAGCTGGAGGCAGTCCTACTGCCTTAAGCCAATCCACGGTTGCTTGCGTGACGATGCTTTCGTTGTTGCGGAACACATGGGCTTGGAAAGGAGAATTGCCCGGATCGGACGGAATGACGACGATATCCACTCTGGGAGAACTGATGGCATTCTCTTTGATTCGTCCGGCAATGGCCTCGCGTGTGGTGACATTGCCTTTCCCCTGAGTGTTATCCGCAGGGTCGTAGACGATCAGCAGCGGAACCTCGATCCGCCGAATCATCTTCTCCACTGCGGCCTTGCTCGTCTCGACGTCTCGGTAGCTGAGAAATGTCTTGGCGGAAGTGATGATGACCTTGCCTTCGCGAAAGGGGAGAAGCTTGATTTCATGTCCCTTCCCCCGCGCGACCAGCTCGCGGCATTCTACGGCAAATGTTTCGTAAAGCGTGGGGCCGAGAAGAGATTCCCTTGTGACGGCAGGAATGTCGATGTGAGGCCCATACACACCCACCGCCCTAATTGAAAGATCAGGGTTGTCTCCTTGATAATACTCGACGATGGGAGTTCCCAGGCTGTGTCCCACCAGGAAAAGATTATCGAAGCCTCGCTGCTTCATGAACGAGACAGCATCGGCGACTTCAGCGACCGCGCTTTCGAACTCTGACGTGCGGAAACTCTCTCCCGAATGAACCCCGTTGTAGCCCAGCACCGCATATCCCTCTTCGGCCAGAGTGCAACCAAGAAACATCGTGGGCTCGGAATACCAATAGGATTCGACCCCATGGACCAAAATCACGCCCGTCGCGGGCTCCTCATATGTCTTCGGGTCAGGAGAGAATACGCCGCCCTGCACGTCTCTGCCACCGCTTGGAAACTCCACCAGTTCAAAGCGGATCCCCTTTTTAGGTAGAAAGCCCATGATACCGATCTTTGCGCTCTTAGCGCCGTTTTCTGCAATCCAAAGCGAACTTATTTCTTTCCGCTGCAGTTTGCTCGTTCGAGCAAATGCTGTTCATCTCCGTGTGCGTCTTCACGCTGTAGGCCTCTCAGGCATCGCACCCAGCCATTGCTGTTTGCAACCAGCGTGTCGTTGGCAGACTTGCCATATGGGCATCACCAACGGCGCATGAGACGCCGCGGACGCCAATGACGGGCGCGGTGGGCCGCGATGTAGTCAGCGCGCGCGAACAGCTTGATCAGAACGACGCCTGCGACGAACCCGCCGATATGCGCCCAAAAGGCGACGCCGCCCATGCTGCCTCCAACGGTGGCCAGCCCGCTGACAAACTGAATTAGAAACCAATAGCCAAGCATGACCCAGGCAGGCAGAGCCAACGAAGTAATGAAAAAACCAAGAGGCACCAACGTAAAGACGCGAACGTTTGGATAGAGGATCAGATAACCGCCCATGACACCGCTGATGGCTCCCGAGGCGCCGACCATGGGCACGGCTGAGCTCGGATCTGTAACGACTTGTCCGATGGCCGCCGCTAGTCCGCACAGGAGATAGAAGGAAACGAAGCGAAACCGCCCCATGGAATCCTCGACATTGTTGCCAAAAATCCACAAGAACCACATGTTTCCCAATAAATGCATCCATGACCCATGCATGAACATGGAAGTGAAAAGATGCGAGATCTGACGACCGGGGTCTGTGGCGCAAATCAATCCGGGGCCTACGGGGAAGCGCGTCCCGACAGGCAGTGAAGCGGTCAACTCACCGGGAACCAGTCCAAACTCGCACACGGACCGCGCGAGGGAGATTGTGGTGCCCGCCCCTTGCAATCCAATCCAAGCTAAAACGTTCAGGCCAATAAAGATCCCGGTGATTATGGCGGGACGCAGAGTCTCGTTTTCGTCACGATAAGGAAACATAGGCGTTTGTCATTAAGTGCCGATTGGTTGATCTCTTAGGCCGCGCATCCAAAGCCTGAAGGACGGGCCATCCGTTCGAAGGCAATGAGTCATTTCTCTCGGGAAGCCTTCAAGGCGACAGTCTACAGCGGACATGCGAAAGGAACGCAAAGCTATCGCCAGGATTGCCGTCGTTATTGTAACGGCGCGTTCCGCATACGCGTCCGCTCACGGTTTCCTACAGACGGTCTTTTTGTGTGGTATTCCTGGAAACCCATCAGCAATCTGGGCAAGTGGTTTCTCGCCCGTCCCGAATAGCCAACAATGGCCAAAAGGACGATTGTGCCGCTCTCAGCTTTCCAATTTTGCAAATCCTCGTCGGCTCCAGGCGAGAACCAGATTTATCACATTACTTAGCATACAGGTAGCCTCCATACTATGACACGCGTAAAGCTTTCCATCACAAGCGAAGAAATTTGGATGCCCGCACATGCATGCGCGGCGCGAGCGCGTTAGGCTGAATATTTGTGTTGAGATGCTTTGTCTCCATTTAGGACTTAATCGGACGTCGAAAGCAAAGGCTCCACCCGAGAGCGGCACTCAATTTCTGAGACAACACTCGCAGGATGAAGTAGCGGCCGGTTTTTTCTCGCGCGTTTTAGTGCCTAGTTTTATCCAGCTAGATTCGTCCGGCCCGTGGCTTGACTCAACGAAACGAGGTGCCTATCAATGGGTGAAACCTTCAGTATAAGGTTGCTCCGTCGCTGCTCGTAATGAGAAATGGATGGATACACAGGGAGATTTTAGCCGCGCGCGATGCGCCCCATCTCGGTAAATCACGAATAAATTCAGTACTGTTGCGATGTAGCGGAAGTCATGCGAGCTGGCCCAATTTTTGTCGACTCCAGGGCTGGTCATCGCTCGCGGAAATTGATATATGAAAGCGTCTGTCTAAAATTACGCGCTTGTGAAGATTTAGAGCTCGCCAGCAAGCTGATTTGCTTCGTGCGCGTTCTGGTGTCAAATCTTCGACCTCGCAAAGCGCTAAGATCATGCGGTTTTGGAAAAAGAACTCAAGGTCCAACCATTCCTCGACGTCAGTCATTGATCATGGCTGCGTGGCGGAGGGCAGGCTTAACTTCGTCGGGACTCTTGCGATGAATGGCCAGTTCAGGGGTGAGGTCCTAACTTCGGACACTCTCCTCGTGGGAGAGAATGCCGAGGTGGAAGCAGCGGTCCAGGTGGGAGTCGCCGTCATCTGCGGACAGGTCAGGGGCGACATCACCGCCAGGGAGCGCGTCGAGCTCCGCAAGACAGCTCGTATCTACGGCAACATTGCGACTCCCGTACTCGTGCTCGAAGAAGGCGTGGTCATCGACGGACAATGCAAAACAAACCTCGAGGAGGCTTCGAAACTACATGGACATGAATGAGAGTTACGCCGTCATAATCTTGAGGGGAACGAAAACGCATCGCTTTGCTGTTTCGAAGTCGAGTGTGCGTTGTCTCCTATGGACCGTACTGTTGCTGTTCGTTTGGGGTGCATCGTCTTTGAGCGAGTACGTTGCGCTACAGAAGAAAAGAGTCCAGGAAGTCATTACGCGGGCGCAAGCACAACGCGCGAGCGTATCCGGCTTGCGCGAGAAAGCCGGCGAAGTCCGGGAACTTCTCAGTCGCTGGAAAGGCTTTCGGGAGAGAATCCAGGCAGCCCTCCCGCGTCGGTTCAGGGCAGCAGCCGGTGACCGGGGCGCAGATGAGGAGCTGCACCAGATCCTCGCATCCCTGCAGGGGGAACTCAAAGAGATGCTCTCCTCCTTCCCGTCTGAGTGGCCCGTGCCGGGAAAGGTCGTCTCCGGCTACGGCATGCGGCCTTCTCCATGGACGGGCAAAAAAGAATTTCATTCGGGGCTCGATATTCCCAATCCGGTAGGCACTCCCGTCCATGCTCCGGGCGATGCGGTCGTCGAGACGGCCGGCGTAAAAAAAGGTAACGGCCGTTACGTCGTATTGGACCACGGTGAGGAGATCACCACTCAATATGCGCATCTCTCCAAGATCCTGGTTAAGGACGGAGAGCGAGTTCGTAAAGGACAGCCCATCGGTCTCGTGGGAAGTTCTGGAAGAAGCACGGGTCCTCACCTTCACTATGAAGTGCGGGTTAAGGGCATTCCTATCGATCCACGCAAGGGACTCATGGGCGCAGCACCGGAGAATTGAGCGTTACTCGGCCGTCGGTCAAGAGGAATTCTGGACTCTCGCATCTTTAGTCAGATGGTCGTAGTTTTCGGCTTTCGAGGAACGAAGGATTGTGTGCGTCGTCGGGCTGCAGGTAGATGATGCGACTTTCCACCCGGGACCAAATTGCGTGCAACGATCGGATCCATCTCAAGTCGAGCGCAACTGCGCCCACTTTTTTGTGCTAGACCACGGTCACAGCCTGCATCGAAAAGACGTGGCCGGGTAACAAAAGACTATCCGTGCGGGACGAGGAATAGGAACGATGAGCATTAGAGGTCGGGCG
Source organism: Binatia bacterium (assembly GCA_041618055.1). Classification (GTDB taxonomy): domain Bacteria; phylum Desulfobacterota; class Binatia; order UBA9968; family UBA9968; genus JBFJNS01. The sequence continues at coordinate 2,273 of JBFJNS010000059.1, read as the reverse complement.
GCGATCTTTGTGGAACCCAACAAGCCGCTCGTTGTGGATGAAGTGGAGTTTACTGATCCCGCACAGGACCAGGTTTTAGTCAAGCTCTTTGCCGGCGGTGTCTGCCACTCGCAACTCCATACGATGCGCCGGCCTCCTCGGCCAAGCCAGCGCCTTCCGGCACTCCTGGGTCATGAATCAACTGGAGTTGTGGTCGCGAAAGGCCGCGAAGTACGGCATGTGAAAGAAGGCGACCACGTCATGACGACGTGGGTTGATCGGAATAATTCCAACACTCCGCTGCCGCTCATGGCGCATTTCCTGAATGACCATGAACAGTACTTAGCTACGTGGAAAGGGAAGGAGGTGTCACACTGTGCCGCGACGTGGGCGGAATACGCTCTGGCGTCCGATCGCGTTGTGATTCCTATGCCCCAGGACCTGCCGACTGACGTTACGGCTATCATCGGGTGCGCCGTCATGACGGGGGCGGGAGCGATCGTCAACACACTTCAGGTCAGGCCGGGGAATTCGGTGGCTGTCATCGGCGCTGGAGGCATTGGGCTCTGCGCTCTCGCGGCGGCGGCCATTGCCGATGCGCACCCTATTATTGCCGTGGATGTCGTGCAGGAAAAGCTTACCTTTGCTCGGCGCTTCGGTGCGACGCACGCGGTGAACGCGAAACAGATCGATCCTGTGCAGGCCATTCGCGATCTGACCGGCGGTGGAGTCCAATACGCCATCGATGCCGTTGGGTTGCCGCAGACGCAGGAGCAAATCCTGCGCGCGGTACGAATGGGATATTCCGGCCTTAACAGGGGAGGCACGGCGCTGCTTGTCGGTATTACGCCCCCGGGCGCCCAGGCGATCTTGGATACGAGTCTGTTCATAGGTAATCGATCTTTCACACGCACCAGTGGAGGAGACTGTCGCCCCGAGCGGGACTTCCCGCTCTTCATTCGCTGGTACCGCGAGGGCAAATTGAAACTGAACGACCTCGTGACGAATCGATATACCCTGGACCAAATCAACACCGCGGTCGAGGACTTGGAGCACGGGCGCATTCTGGGTCGCGGCATCATTACCTATGCTTAGCTGCGTTGGGCTGTTTGTGTTGTGGGAAAACCAGGCCCAATGATTGCTCGCGAGGCATCAATTCATCAAGCGTCCGCCCGAGACGTTCAGGGCTTCGCCGGTCGTATGCGAGGAGTCGCTGGATGCGAGAAACAGGGCGGCTCTGGCGACTTCATCGTGCGTTGCGTATTTTCGCAGCGGCGTAAGCTCCAAAACTTGCTTTTCTAGTTCGGAGAATTCCATTCCCAGCCCTTTAGCTCTTTCGGCATACATCTCTCGCAAGTCAGGTTCATCCATGCCGCCGGGACAGATAACATTTGCCCTGATGCCGTGAGGGCCGGCCTCCTTGGCAATGGTCTGGGTCAAGCCCATCAAGCCCCACTTGGCGGCGCAGAGCGACCCGCGCAATGCCATGCCTTCCTTTCCCGCGGTGCCAGAGATGGTCACGATGCTGCCGCTTTTTTGCGTCATCATGACCTTTAACACGGCCTTGCAGCAGAGAAAGACCGCCTTCAGGTTAACCGCGAGGACCGAATCCCATTGCTGTTCTGTGATCTCCTGCACCGGTACCAGAGGCCCTCGCAGTCCGGCGGTGTTGACCAGAATATCGATCTTCCCCCATCGGCGCACGGTCTGTTCTGCCATCTGATTCACCTGGTGTTCGTCCGTGCAGTCAGCGAAGATGGCGACGGCTTGTCCGCCTTTTTGACTGATTTCCCGGGCCACTTCTTCCAGTTGGGGCTTCATCCTTTCCAGATCCACCAGGACAATAATGGCTCCTTCGCGAGAAAACGTGCGAGCAATGGCCGCACCGATTCCACGGGCACTGCCAACCACGATCGCCACTTGATGATCCAATTTCATTGTTTTTCCTCCTTTGTTTCTAGGCTGCCCGACATATGGCTTTGAGCACAGAGATTGCCGGCTGATTTTAGATCATCTCAATAGTTTGGCAATGAGTTTGAGTTCGCCGGGCAAAGTTGCGCCTTTCGTCACAATCTTATTTCGAGCCGCCGCGTAATCACGATTTCTTTCGGTGTTACTTCGGCTTCGTAAGGCAAAGCCTCGACCCCCGCTCTGACCGCGCGGCGCAGCCAGCGACCGTACTCCGCGTCAATTTCGTCGGCGGGGCGGAAGTAGGCGCAGTCGCTTCGCTGGACGACATAGACAACGGCTGCGCGATGCCCCTTGCGGCGGAGCCGTATCAGCTCCTTCAGGTG
>JBFJNS010000058.1:0-10724 GCA_041618055.1 Binatia bacterium | reverse complement strand
CGGACGTCGAAACTGCCGTCATGCTGGCAAAACAGTATATCAGCCAGGCTATTCGCAAAGGGTTTTCGATCGGCGCGGGTCACAGCCCTGTTCATCACTTTTACGCGCTGTGGGATTATTAGACAGCAACCCTGAGAAGGGTTTTGCCGCATCGCCGTCTTAAGGAATCGCTCGACGCCCCGCGATTCTGCCTGCGGGCAGCGTGGCGGAAAACAGGGAGGCGTGGCGCCGCTCTGAGTCATACACGGACACGTCGGCGAATCTGACACTTCGACCACATTGGTCACTCGACAAAGCTAGAGCGCACCGAAATTCATGTCGGCGACGATCTCCCGCGCCGCGGCAACCGGGTCATTGGCTTCTATGATGGGGCGCCCGACAACGATGAAGTCCACGCCTTCGCGTACGGCCTCTCCCGGGGTCATCACGCGCCGTTGATCATGGGGTTTACCCCTTGCGGGGCGAATGCCGGGCGTGACGATGACAAAACGCGCCCCGCACGCGGAGCGGATATCTGACACTTCATGCGGGGAGGCAACGACTCCGTCCATGCCCGCCTCCTGCGTCAAAAGCGCCAATCGCACGACATGGTCTGCAACTTTTCCCTTAACTCCGAGCCTCTTGAGGTCGCTATGATCAAGGCTTGTTAAAACCGTAACTCCCAGCATGATCGGTTTGCGCAGCTTTTCCTGACGGCACACCCGGCTCACCTCCTTGACAGTGGTACGCATCATCTCGATGCTGCCCGAGGCGTGGACATTGAACATCTTGACACCTAAGCGCGTCGCTTCCACCGCAGCTTTGGCCACGGTGTTGGGAATATCATGGAACTTGAGATCGAGAAAAATCTCGCCCCCAATTTCTTGGATCAACCGAACGGCTTGGGGGCCAGCATGGGTAAAGAGCTGTTTGCCAATTTTGAACATCCCCACTTCGCCGGTAAGCGGTGGAACCAACGCTTTTACCTGTTCGAGCGTGTCGACATCAAGGGCGACAATGAGGCGCTCTCGCATGGAGCCACGGGAACGAACCAATTCGAGCTTGGAAGTCATGTCTCATTCCTGAAGTGCTTGCCCGAGGATATCTTGAATTTTTTGCGCGGCATCGCCCGCCGATATCTCCTCCGTCTTGCCGTCGCGCCGCCAGCGCAGCTCGACAACACCCTTGTCCAAGCCCTTCGTGCCGACCGTGACCCGCAAGGGCACACCGATCAGGTCGGCGTCCTTGAACTTCACTCCCGGTCGTTCATCACGGTCGTCTAACAGCACTTCCCGACGATGCCGGCGAAGCTCTTGATAGAGGTTGTCGCAGACCTCTTTGACCGCCTTATCCTTATAATTGATAGGTAGAAGCAAAACGTGCATCGGGGCAATGGAGAAAGGCCACATAATGCCGTTGGCGTCATGGTTTTGCTCGATGGCTGCAGCCATCAAGCGGCTGATACCGATGCCGTAACATCCCATCTCGATGGGTCGCTCTCGGCCTTCGGCGTCCAGATAGGTGGCGCCCAGCGCTTCACTATATTTCTTCCCTAGATAAAACACCTGACCCACTTCAATGCCGCGATACGTTTCAAGCGAACCCTGCTCGCAGCGGGGACAAGGATCCCCGGCCACGGCGAAGCGCAGATCCGCAAAGGCGGTTGGGGTGAAGTCGCGCTCTTGATCGACCTGAATGAAGTGAGCATTGTCCTCATTGGCGCCTGTCACGGCTTCTTCCATCCCTTGAATGGAAAGATCCGCGAATGTGCGCAACTTCAAACCAATCGGACCTAAGAATCCGGCCGTCACGCCTGTTGCCGTCCTCACCTCCGTCTCATCGGCCAGGGTCACTTCCCGGCAACCCAGCACGGCTTGAAGTTTGATCTCGTTAATTTCGTGGTCACCGCGCACCAGAGCCGCCACGAGTTCATTTTCGTCGGTTCTGTAAACCAGGGTCTTGATAAATTTCTGTTCCGGAAGCTTGAGGAATCCCGCGACTTCGGCGACGCTTTTTTTGCCTGGAGTCGATACTTTCGTGAGTTCGGGTGAATCCTTGGCTAGATCGCGCCCCCGCCGGCGGCGCGGTCTGGCCTCGGCCTTTTGCACATTCGCCGCGTAGTCACAGCTGTCGCAGCTCGCAATGGAGTCCTCACCGGACTCCGCAAGGACCTGGAACTCATGCGATTGCGTACCGCCGATGGCTCCGGTATCCGCCTCCACGGGCCGGAATCGAAGACCGCACCGTTCAAAAATCCGTTTATAGGTCTGGAACATGTTGTCGTATTCCCGGCGACAGTCTTCGACGTCTGCATGAAAGCTGTAGGCATCTTTCATCACGAACTCGCGCCCGCGCATCAAGCCAAATCGTGGCCGCACCTCATCGCGGAATTTGGTCTGGATCTGGTAGAGATTGAAAGGTAGCTCCCGGTAGGAACGTACGACGCGACGCACCAGATCCGTGATAATCTCTTCATGGGTCGGACCCAGACAAAAGTCTCGCTCATGACGATCTTTAAATCTTATCAGTTCCTTTCCGTAGACCTCCCATCTCCCGCTCTCCTGCCAGAGTTCGGCGGGCGAGGCAATGGGCAAGAGCAACTCTTGAGCTCCCGCCCGATCCATCTCCTCCCGTACGATGTTTTCGATCTTGCGCATGACTTTGAAGGCCAGGGGGAGATAATCATAGATCCCTCGGCTGATCTGACGGATAAATCCCGCCCGCACTAGTAGCTTGTGGCTCACCACCTCGGCGTCGGCGGGATCCTCCTTAAGGGTGGGAATAAAAGTGTTGCTCCAACGCATGTCTTTTTTGAAATTAAAGCTCGAGGCAAGAAATCAAAGGGATTGGCCGTCCGCAGCCGCCAATGTTTGCGCTTCCCGCTCGGCAACCAGTTGTCTTACCTCTTCCATCAACGCATCAACGATTTGAGCCTCGGGGACTTTTCGCACCACCTCGCCCTTCCGGAAAATAAGCCCGATGCCCTTACCCCCCGCAACCCCTATGTCGGCCGCGCGCGCCTCCCCGGGACCGTTGACTTCACAACCCATCACCGCAACGTGGATATTGGCGTTCCGATAGGGCGCCATTCGCTCTTCCACCGTTTTGGCAAGGCCGACGAGATCCACGTCGGCGCGACCGCAAGAAGGACAGGCAACAAACGTCATGCCCGCTTTTCTAAGTCCAAGGGCTTTGAGAATTTCGGTTCCGACGCGGACTTCCTCGACTGGATCGGCAGCTAGAGACACCCGGATCGTGTCGCCGATACCTTCTGCGAGCAAGGTTCCCAGACCGACAGCGGACTTAATCGTTCCAATAGTGGGCGTCCCAGCTTCCGTGACGCCTAAATGGAACGGATAATCCACCCTGTTGGCGAGCGCGCGATAAGCCTCTATCATCATCAGCGGATCTGAGGATTTGAGAGAAATTTTGATTTCCCGATAACCAAGATCTTCCAAGATACGAATGTGGCGCAGACCGCTTTCAACCATCCCTTCGGCCGTTGGACCGTTATGTTTCTCCAGCAAATCCTTTTCGAGGGATCCGGCGTTGACACCGATGCGTATGGGAATACGGCGCTCGGCGGCGAGTTTAACAACCTCTTCGATGCACCAGCGCGCACCGATATTCCCCGGATTCAGCCGTAACCCGTCGACTCCCTGCTCGAGCGCGATCAGCGCAAGTTTGTAATTGAAGTGGATATCGGCCACAAGCGGTATGCGGATTTGCTTCTTGATAGCCCCCAGATGCTCTGCCGCTTCGCGCACGGGCACGGCGACCCGGACGATGTCGCATCCGGCTACCTCCAATGCCCAAATTTGATCCACGGTTGCTTCGACATCGCGAGTGTCCGTCTTAGTCATTGACTGAACCGTAATCGGCGCGTCACCGCCGATCTTGATCTCGCCAAGCTGTATTTGTCTTGTTTTACGCCGTTGAATCATGTGGTTTCATCATACTGGACGACCCACATGCGGTCAACTAACGGGCATGCAAGGTGGGCGTTTTCGTCAACTGCAAGAGTCCACACTCATAGTGCGATTCTCGCTACTCGGGGAAAACTAGGCCGCAGGGTTTCGCCTGCGCGGGCTTGTTTCCTTGGGGGCCTTGGGATTGACTTCTTGTGGCACCGCAGCCGTGTTTGCTGCCTCACGCTTTTTGCGATCGCCCTCAGGGATAATGAGAAGCCTTCGATAAGAGCCCTGTCCGAGGCTTTTTGTGGTGACCCAAGGATCGTCCTGTAGCACGGCATGAATGATCCGGCGATCGGCGGCGCTTAGAGCATCGACCGTAATCGTCTTTCTTTGGCGTTTGGCTTTCTCGCCAAGTCTCAGGGCCATATCCGCGAGTGTCTTGCGTCGGCGTTCTCTGTAGTTCTCGATGTCAACCACGATATGCGGCCCTTCGCCGCCTTGCCGCTCACTGGTGATGCGTGTCACGAGATACTGCAATGCTTCCAACGTCTGGCCCTTGCGACCGATGATCAAACCGCTGTTTTCTGCGCCGATTGCCAGTACGATCTCGTCACCCTTGTCCCCAACCTTTGCCTCCACCACGGCCTCGATCCCCATCCGGGCAAGGATCTCCTTGAGAATCCCCTTGGCCTTGTCCGCAAGAAACGTTGCCTCCACCAATTTCGGCGGTGGCGCCTCCGGCGAAACTGCCGCCTCGGCAATTCCTAATTCGACGTTGATTTTTCTCAAGGCGGCACGGATGCGCGCCTTCTGCGCGCCAAACCCAAGAATCCCTTTCTTCCCCTCGGATAAGATATCCACGGTAATCTTGTCGCGCTCGACACCAAGAATCTTCAGGGCGTTCACAATGGCTTGATCGATGGTTTCAGCTTCGGTTTCCACGTAGTCCATAAAATGTCCTTCGGCGGTGAGGCCCTGCTACTTATTCTGACGGTTGATCCAGTACTGTTGGCCAATCGACAAAATATTATTGACAAGCCAGTAAATGGTCAATCCGGCGGGAAATGTGACGAACATGAAAGTAAACATGAGCGGCATCATCAGCATCATCCTCCTCTGGTTCGGGTCGCCTGCGCTCGGCGTCATCCATTGTTGAAGGAACATACTCGCTCCCATGAGAATGGTCAGCACCGGTATGCCTAAGTGCCAGGTTCCAACTGAAAACGGCAGCGATTGCCAGTCCGGCCGTGACAGATCCTTAATCCATAGGAACGATGCGTGCCGCAGCTCGATGGGCGTGCTCAACGCATTATAAAGACCGATGAACACGGGAAATTGCAGCAACATGGGAAGACACCCGCCCAGGGGGTTGACCTTGTTGCGGCGGTACATTTCCATGATTTCTTTGTTGAGCTTTTCCTTGTCGTCTTTGAATCGTTCTTTCAATCGCTCCATCTGCGGCTGCAGCTTTTGCATCTGTTTCATCGACACCATGCTCTTGTGCGTCAGCGGAGCCAGCAAGATCTTCATCAGGATGGTTAGGAAAATGATGTCTATGCCGTAGCTGCCGGTGAACCGGTGAAAGAAATGAAGCACATAGAGAAAGGGAATGGCGATGAACGCGAAATAGCCGAAATCGATGGAACGTTCTAGTTCTTTTCCAACCAGCTTCAGAGTATCCAAGTCCTTCGGGCCGATAAACATGGCATACTGACTGCTTCCCGCGGGATTGCCTGCGGGGCCGCTGAACGCCGCTATGAGGGAGTTCCCTGATTGGCGAATCGAAAGTTGGTGCTGAGCACCGTTGTCAGGTAGCAAGGCGAATAAAAAATAGGTGTAACCAAACCCCGCCCAGGAGATAGTGCCGCTCATTTGCTGAACCTGGTTTGCTTCCGGAGGTGTTTCCCGCTTGATTTTGTCGTCAACGAGAGCAATAAGTCCCTCAAACGGGGCATCCGGATTGAGGTCGCTGTGATCGCTTCTTTCCGTCAGCATGATTTCGGGCACTGCGCGACGGCCACCCGCGGTCTTAACGTCAACGGTGAGGCCGATCACGTACGTAGACCCCGTGAATGAAAATATTTTTGTCACCCGCGAGCCATTTTCCGCCTGCCCTTCAAACCGCAAAGATGCCTGAGCATCGCCCGTCAGGTTCAAACCGCCGCCCTGGATCGAGTAGAGGACCCCGTTGTCGTCACGGGGAGCGGGATCCTGCCAACGAACTCCGAGCGGAAGCATCACTCCCGGATAGGTTGTCACGATTTCAAACGGCGGGCTCTTCTCGTCCACCGAGCTGCGATAATGCTTGAACTTAAAACTCTTGAGACGCGCCCCTTGATTAGTGAACACCGCCACGTACCTGTCCGTTTCCACCCTGATTTCCTTGGCTTTCTGCTCGACCGGTAATTCGGCACGTGGCGCTTGCGGTGCGGCGGGGAGAGTCGTCGTTGACGCCGGCGTTTCGCTTCTTAACGCTTCTCTTTTTTCTGCCGCTGGCGGTGGTGGGGCAGGCGGAGTCCCGTATTGTCGCATGACCCACTCTTGGTAGAGCACCAGTACGAGGAGAGACAGAGCGACAGCTAAGAAGGCGCGTTTTTCCATCGGTCGTCGAACCTAGTTCACCGGATCGTAACCGCCGGGATGCCATGGGTGACAACGGCTCAACCGTCGCAGGCTCAAGGACGCCCCTTTTAGGAATCCGTGTTTCTGTATAGCCTCTGAAGCGTAGACGGAACAGCTAGGAAAAAAACGACAAGCCCGAGGCAGAAGAGGTGACACCAATCGGTGGTAGCCGCTCAAGATGCCGGTGATGATGTGTTCGCTCAGCCGTATCATTATCTACTGCAACTCCGGCCACGAAGAAGACAGCCTCGAATCTCGCGCGTCACTTCGGGAAATGAAAGGTCGGCAGCTCCTTTTCGAGCAATAATCAGCACATCCCTATGCGGAATGATTTCATGGCGACACCGGCGGAAACATTCCCTTATAAGCCGCTTCACCCGGTTTCGAACAACCGCATTACCCACCTTGGAGCTGACGGTCACACCCAGCCTCGCCTCACATCGATCGCTGTCTCGTGTAATGACCACGAAATTGGGAGTGCGTGCCTTTTCACCCGACCGCGTCAGGGTTACGAACTCCAAACGTTTTCGCAGGCGGGCCGTTTTGGGAAATTCCCCCCTGCCGGTTGGCAGCATCGGTTGCCCTAGGTTCGAGGCCGCTTCGGTGGTACGGTCACCGTGAGTTTTTTCCGCCCTTTTGCCCTTCGACGTTTGAGAACGTTGCGTCCGCCCGGGGATTCCATTCTGGCTAAGAAACCGTGCGTACGTTTCCGCTTGATGTTGCTCGGTTGATAGGTTCTTTTCATAATCCGTTTGCTCCATAGGCCGGCTCATCGGCCAGATGTTTTATTGTACGACAACGCATGTCACCAGTCGAAAAACCCGAGCCGCCTTACGCGCGAAAAACCCACACAATCGACGTGCTTCAGGGGTATCATGGCGAGGAACGGTCTTGCTCTGGGAACCGGACCGGCGTTTCGCTTATCTATATATTTCAATCATACAGTCCCGGTCTTGTCAATTTAACGCTTTTTCGGGCTTTAAGGCACGTTGCATTAAATCCCGAACCGCCTCGGCGGGCTTTTTTCCTTCGTAAATAACGCTGTACATCTGCTCAACAATAGGCATCTCCACCCCCAGCCGACGCGCCAGCAAATAGATAGAACGAGTGTTGCGGATACCCTCGGCCACCATGCGAGTGCTTTGCGAAACTTCCTCGATCGTTCTTCCTTCGGCAATCCGCATGCCAGCCTGCCGATTCCGACTTAATCCCCCGGTACATGTAAGGATCAAATCACCCACTCCTGGCAAACCCGCGAGCGTCAACGGATCCGCCCCCAAGCGGACCGCCAATCGAGTCATCTCTGCAAGTCCGCGCGTCACCAAAGCGGCGCGCGCATTTTGTCCCAAGCCTATGCCGTCGCTAATTCCCGCGGCAATCGCGATGACGTTCTTAATCACTCCTCCCAATTGCACTCCGACGACGTCTTGCGAGGTGTAAACTCTAAATGTCGACGTGCTCAGCGCTTTCTGTATTTCTTTGGCCACGTCTTCCGAAAGCGCCGCCACCGTTACGGCGGCGGGAAGGCACTGCGCCACTTCAAGAGCAAAGGTTGGTCCCGATAAGAAGGCATGAAGCTCTCTATTCCGATCGCCGAAAATCTCGCCCAGCACTTCCCCCATCGTCTTTAGAGAGTCCTCTTCCAAACCTTTGGTGCCACAAAGGATTCTGGCCTTGGAGCCCGCGTGAGGTCGTGCGTTCGTCATCACCGCGCGAACAGCATGGGACGGCACAACGCAAATGACTAATTCTTTCTTGCTTACGGCTTGTTCCAAAGAACGGGTGATTTGAACAAACGAGGGTAAGACGATTCCGGGAAGGTAGGCGGCGCTTTCTCTTTTTTCCGCCAACTCGCGGTAAGTTTCCTCTCCATGGGCCCAAAGCGTGACTGGCTCCCCTTTGTCCGCCAGCAGCTTGGCCAGGGCGATTCCCCAACCCCCAGCTCCAATAATGCCAACGGGTAACGTCATGTTGTTCACGGCATCCAACGTCGGGACTGAAGCAAAACTGTGAAAACAATTATCGGGACCGGGTATCGAAATCCAGCCATGAATCGGGGCGGGGCTATTCTTCCTCTTCCTTTTCCGCCAAACGGGCCAGCGAAACGACCCGTTCACCCTCCTCTAAGTCAATGAGCCGCACGCCCTGAGTGTTGCGGCCGATGACTCGAATGTCCTTGACACGAAGCCGTATGATCTTTCCCTTGTTGGTCACGAGCATGAGTTGGTCGTCGTCGGTCACCTGCTGGACACCCACGACCCGGCCGGTTTTGTCCGTCGTTTTCATCGTGATAATGCCTTTGCCGCCGCGCGACTGGAGACGGTACTCGTCCATCTCGGTCCGCTTGCCGTAACCATTTTCCGCAACGGTCAGAATGCTGGCTCCGCGACTGAGGATTTCCATGCTGACGACCGCGTCGCCTTCGTCAAGCCGCATGGCAACCACCCCGTACGTCCCCCGGCCGGTCGGCCGAACTTGTTCCTCCCTGAAGCGAATAGACTGCCCCAGGAGAGAGGAGAGAATAAGTTCCTGTTGGCCGTCGGTAAGGCAAACGCCGATCACTTCGTCGCCATCTTCAAGACCGATGGCGCGAATTCCAGAGGCCCGCGGATTGGAATACGACATGAGGGCGGTCTTTTTGATCAGGCCCTTTTTCGTCGCAAAGATCACAAAACGTCCCGCGACGAAATCGCGCACAGAGAGAAACGCAGAAACTTTCTCCAGGGCTTCAAGATTGAGGAGATTAACGATCGGTTTGCCCCTGGCGGCCCGGCTCGCCTGGGGCAACTCATGAACCTTGATCCAATACACCTTGCCGATAGTGGTGAAAAAGAGGATGTAGGAGTGCATCGACGCAATAAACAGGGACTCGACAAAATCTTCTTCTTTCGTCGTTGTCCCGATTTTTCCCTTCCCCCCTCGCCGCTGTGCGCGGTAAAGGGACACGGGATTGCGTTTGATGTAGCCCTCGTGAGAAATCGTCACCGCCATGTCTTCGTCGACGATCAGATCTTCGATGGAGATCTCCTCCGAGCGAGCGACGATCTGCGTGCGCCGCTCGTCCCCGTATTGTTTCTGAATCTCCCTCAGCTCCTCGACAATGATACGGTAAATTTCTTTTTCGCTGGCAAGAATCGCTCTGAGTTTCGCGATCAACTCGACAGTGTCTTTGTGCTCTTGCAGAATCTTGTCGCGTTCCAAGCCCGTCAATCGCTGCAAGCGCAGATCTAAGATGGCCTGGGCCTGGATCTCGCTCAGCCCGAAGTTCGTCATCAGGCGTTCTTTGGCGACTTTTGGATCCTGCGAATTACGAATTAACGTGATCACCGCGTCGAGATGGTCGAGTGCGATCCTGTAGCCTTCCAAAATATGCAGCCGCTCCTCAGCCTTGCGGAGATCATAGGCGGTGCGCCGGGTCACAACTTCTTTGCGATGGTCCAAAAAGGCTTTCAGCGCCTCTTTGAGATTGAGAATCTTTGGCCGCCCCTCAACAATGGCAAGCATATTGATGCCGAACGACTCTTGCAGTGCGGTATGTTTGTAAAGCTGGTTGATGACAATCTCCGCCACCGCGTCACGTTTCAGCTCGATGACGATGCGCATCCCCTCCCGATCCGATTCGTCGCGCAGATCACCGACACCGTCGATCTTTTTTCCCAAAACCAAGTCGCGGATCTGCTCGATGATTCTCCCTTTGTTGACCATAAAAGGGATTTCGCTGATGATGATCTGCTCTTTGCCGGTGCGTTTGACCGTTTCCGTAAAGGCCTTACCGCGCATCTGGATGATACCTTTACCCTCGTGGTACGCCTGCGCGATTGGTTCCTTGCCATGGATGAAACCCCCAGTGGGGAAGTCCGGCCCGGGAATATGCTTCATCAGTTGTTTGATCGTGATCTGCGGGTCTTCCACCAAGGCGACTAATCCATCAACGATCTCACCCAGATTATGGGGCGGGATATTGGTTGCCATACCGACGGCTATGCCGGAGGCGCCGTTAACCAATAAATTGGGAATACGGGAAGGGAGAACGGCCGGCTCTTTGAGCGAATCGTCGTAGTTCGGTATGAAGTCGACGGTTTCCTTGTCGAGATCGGCCAGGAGCTCGCCCGTAATCTTGGCCATGCGGCACTCGGTGTAACGCATTGCCGCTGGAGGGTCGCCATCCACCGATCCGAAGTTTCCCTGTCCGTCCACGAGCATGTAGCG
>JBFJNS010000057.1:0-10732 GCA_041618055.1 Binatia bacterium | reverse complement strand
GGTCCTCGTGGGCGTGGGTTAAGACGATACCCTTGAGCCTTTGTTTATATTCCAGCAGGTGGGTGACGTCCGGGATGACCAAATCAACGCCCAAGAGATCGGCGCCGGGAAACATGAGGCCGCAGTCGATGACGATAGCTGAATCCCCATGCTCGAGTAGCATCATGTTGAGACCGAATTCTCCAAGGCCCCCAAGCGGAATGACTCTTAAAGGTTCCATAACGGGTTTAGACACTCCGTTTCTTCAGTAAAGTAGTATCGACTATCCAGGGATCGATTCCCCAAGAGCTTTCGGCCACGAGAGCGGTTTGCGGTCGCAAGTGTTTTTCAATCGCCTCGCGGACTCGGCTAGACAGCCCGCGAAGGTTACCGGGGCGAAATCCGGCCACCGTTAGTGGCTCGCCGATAATGACTTCAATCGTTCCGGACCTCAGGTGCCAGGACCCGGCGGGCAGGACTTGCCCGCTCCCCTTGATCGTGACTGGAACAATTGACGTGCCCGTCAGGACCGCGAGCAAAACCCCGCCTCTTCTGAAACGCAGTAGGCTTCCATCTTTGCTGCGCGTTCCTTCCGGGAACACCACGACAGAGATCCCCGCTTGAATTCGCTTCCGCGCCGTCCTTAGGCTCTTCGCCGCATCGAAACGATCCGCTCGATCCACCGGGATGTGCTTCGAGGCCCACAAGGCCCACCCAAAGAAGGGAACCCATAAAAGCTCCTTCTTGGCGATCCACCGTAGCTGGTAAGCGAGCAGGCTCTGGATCAATACTGGTATGTCGATGTGGCTTTGATGATTGGCCATGAATACGTACGGTTGACGCGGGTTAATCTGCTCTAGTCCTGTCACTTCGATGGTGATCCCGCTCAACCTCAGGATGAGCCAGGACCACGCCTGGCCTATCCTGTAAACATATGCGCCGTGTGGGTCGAATACCCCGATCACTATCGTCAAAAGGCTCGCCGGAACTGTGATCGCCACGATCAGGGCCAGCTTGAAGGCGTAAGACATCAAGATGCACGTAAACTAGCTTGGTACAACCTGTCGAAATCAGATAAAGAATTCTAAGTCACCGAGGTTTAAAAAGCAACGCAAGGAATTCTTGCACGGATAAACGGCGTTGTTGACTCTCTCGGGTAGCGGCGTTAAGTTGGCTGCACCTTTAGCGGAACGGAGGCTGACATGTCCGTTAACAAAGTTATCCTCATCGGTAACCTTGGCAAGGACCCCGAGGTTCGCTTTACCTCGACAGGCCGCGCGGTGGCGCGTTTCCCTATCGCTACATCGGAGGTCTGGACTGACGCGGAGGGTAACCGCCAGGAGAGAACCGAGTGGCACAACATCATCGTCTGGGGCAAGCAAGGCGAAACCTGCGGCCAGTATCTCGCGAAGGGCAGGCAGGTGTTTGTTGAAGGCAGTATCCGGAACCGCAGCTACGATGACAAGAGTGGAAACAAACGATACATCACTGAGATTGTCGCGCAGCGGATCCGCTTCTTAGGCGGTGGCGGCGGGGCGCGCGTGGCGCCGGAGTTGGATTCGGGGCCATCGGATGAGACAGCGCCTGCGGGGCAGGCGCCCTTTGACGACGACGTTCCATTCTGAGTGGACGGAATCGAGTTTCTAGTTTCAGGAGTTGGGATTTAGACAACGAGATTGCGTGTCTGTCCCGCCAAGAATGCTGAAATGTTTTCGCCAACCTCCCGCAACAATCGCCCCCGGGCTTCCCGCGCACTCCATGCCGTGTGAGGCGTGACCACAAGATTGTCGAGCTCCCTCGCGGCCTGGATGACGATGTCCTCTGCGTCTGGCGGTTCGCGGGAGATGACGTCTAGCGCCGCGCCGGCAAGGTGCCGCCCGCGTAGGGCATGGATCAGTGCGGCTTCATCGACCAACGCTCCCCGGGCCGTGTTGATCAGCAGGGCAGATGATTTCATCAGGGCCAGGGATTGTGCATTGATCAGGCTTCGAGTTTCCGGAGTCAAAGGGCAGTGCAGCGTAATGATATCCGCTTCGCGGAATACCCGATCCAAGGACACCCTGCCCTGGGGAGCCGGCTCTGGAGAGCCGGGTCTCGCCGCGATGAGCACCTCGAGGCCAAAGCCGTCGGCCATCGCCGCTACGGTTTTGCCGATGTTGCCCCAGCCAACGATGCCCAACTTCTTGCCGTTCAGTTCCATCGTCGGATAATCGAGCAGGGTGAAAACTGGGCTTCGTTGCCATGCGCCGTGGCGCACCGTCTCGCAGTATCGGCCGACTCGAGTTGCCAATTCGAGAATAAGCGCCATCGTGAACTGAGCCACCGAATGGGTCGCATAACCGGGCACATTGCACACTCGAATACCCAAATTCTTTGCTTGATTGCGATCGATGATGTCGGTGCCCGTGGCAGCTACCGCAATGAGTCTTAAACCTCGGGCTGCGGGTGATACGAGCACCGAACGGTCAAAGGCAACCTTGTTGGTGATGGCCACCAGATGTCCCTCGAGTCGCGCGCATAAGTCGGCCGGGCTGGTGACCTGATGGATCGTGCAATCCCAGCGGTCGGTGAAGCTTCCAAGGGACACGTCTCCAAAGGTCGCGGCGTCGAGTATCACGATTCGCGGGCGAGCGGTCATCATGCCGAAGCCCCTCCCCGCCGCTCCCGCGCCTTCGCTTCGTTCCATAGTCGATCCATTTCTTCTAGTGAGGCGGCCGTCAAAGATTGCCCCTGCCTCCGCAGTTCGTTTTCGATGTACGTGAATCGACTGATAAAGCGCGAGACCGTGTGTGACAGAACGTTTTCGGCTTGGACGCCAAGGAACCGCGAGAGATTGACCACGGAGAACAACAGATCGCCCAATTCGTTTGTGATCTGCTCTCTGTCGCCAACTGTATAAGCTGCTTTGAGCTCGGCCAGTTCCTCTTCTATTTTGTGCCAGACCGGTTCAATGCTTGGCCAATCGAATCCGAATTGTGAAGCTCTTTCGGTAATCGCTTGCGCGCGCGCAAGGGCAGGCATAGATTTTGGTAGATTCCCCAACGCGCATGTGGGTGTATCGCCGTCTGTTTCCTCTGCCTTCAGTTTTGCCCACTGTTTGAGAACCTCGCCCGCATTAGCCAACGTTTGGCCGGAGAAGACATGGGGATGGCGGCGCAGCATTTTGTCCGTTAGTCCGCTGATGACGTCTGCCGCAGTAAAGTCGCCTCGTTCCAAAGCGATTTGGCAATGAAAAACAATTTGGTGCAACAAATCGCCGAGTTCTTCGCGGATCTTCCCGGAGTCGCCGCTTTCGAGCGCGTCCAGAAGCTCATAGGTTTCCTCGAGGAGAAAGGGGGCAAGAGACGCATGGGTTTGTTCCGTGTCCCAAGGACAGCCAGTATTCCCGCGGAGTTGCGCCATGATCTCCAACAATTCCAAAAATCTGTCTCCGCTGTTCTTTGGGTTGGACACTACAACCTCCCCGTTTTGTCGCAACGTCAGCTTTATTCCGTTTGGGACCCGTGATAGATCTTACGTACCGCTTCTCATGATGTCCAGCGCGAACAGCAAGCGAGAATGATTAAGACTCTGTGCGCCTGAGTTCGCGACAAGGAGGAGATGCAAATCATGCCGGCAGCGATCGTCGATGGAGTGGAAACCTATTACGAGACGCATGGTTCCGGAGCCCCGCTGTTGATGTTCGCTCCGGGTGGTTTTGACGCGACCATCGATAAATGGCGGGAGGCACGGTCATGGAAGGAGATCAATGCTATCGAGGTACTCGCCGAAAGCCACACGCTCATCGTCTACGACCGGCGCGAGTCGGGGAGATCAGGGGGGCGCGTGGAAAAGCTGGGCTGGGCCGCCTATGCCGATCAGGCTCAAGCGCTCCTCCATTATCTAAAATTCGACTCGGCTCACGTCGTGGGCGCTTGCATGGGCTGTTCGGTGGCCCTGGCATTTGCCGTTCGCTACCCGCAGTCGACCCGTGCCTTGGTGCTCCACTGGCCGGTGGGAGGCTACCGGTGGAAGGCGAGCGGGCTGGAACGGTTTCAGAGGCACTATGACTTCGCGAAGGCGAACGGCCTCAGGGGTGTTGTCGAGCGCGCGCTGTCGGGAAAGAGTTTCTGGGTGGAGGCGGAGGCGGGCCCTTGGGCCTCGGTGATTCAGCGTGATCCTCGCTTCGCGGCGGAATTTGTCAATCAGGATTTAGATCGCTACCTGGGAATTGTCGCAACCAGCGCGCGAGGTCTGTTTGATCGCGACACGGCGCCCGGAGCCGAGCCGGAAGAAATCACAGGCATCAAGGTGCCGGCGTTGGTCATTCCAGGTGACGACCCCTCCCATGCGACGTCGGCTGCGCATTATCTGCGCGAATGCTTACCCCAAGCTGATTTTTGGAATGTTATGCCGCCGGCGCAGACGACGCTCAATGTCTGCAGCCGTATTCTGGAGTTCTGTCGCTCGCATCCGTAAGGTTGTCCGGCGGCGGCGCGTCCTCCGGTACGCCTCTTAAAGGGCATTTCGACTTTTACTTGCGCCGGGAACGAGGCGGTGGACCAAGGGAACAAAAACTGATAGGTAAAACCGAATTCAAGATTTTACAGCACGTCACAAGGAGGTTGATTATTATGGATGTCACGACTTCAACGTTACAGCTCAACACCCCCGACGGAAAGATGGAGGCTTATGAGGCTCGCCCCAAGGCCGCAGGTACGTATCCCGGAATCATTGTCATCATGGAAGCTTTCGGCGTCAATGACCATATCAAGAAAGTGACGGAGCGCATTGCCCAGGAGGGCTACGTAGCCATCGCGCCGGACTTGTATCACCGTGAATCAGAGCGAGTGGTGCCGTACAGCGACCTGCAAAAGGCCGTCGGTATCATGAACCGACTGCAAGATGCGAAAGTCATGGATGACGTGGGTGCGGCGATTGCACACCTGAAGTCTCAAAGCGTCGCGAAAGGGGGCGCCATTGGGGTCACGGGGTTTTGCATGGGCGGACGCGTCACGTACCTGTCGGCAGCCCACCACAATAAAGATGTGAAAGCCGCCGTCGCTTTCTATGGCGGTGGAATTCCGATGGGTAATCCCAGCCCGCTGTCCCGTACGGGAGAGATCGGCTGTCCCATCTATCTCTTTTTCGGCGGCAAAGATCCGTTGATCCCAATGGAGCATGTCGATCAGATTAAGGCCGAGCTGACTCGGAATAAGATCAATTTTTCATTGAACCTCTACCCCGAGGCTACACACGGTTTTTTCTGTGATGAGCGGCCAAGCTATCACGAGACGTCGGCAAAGGACTCGTGGGAAAAAACCAAGGCATTTTTTGCGCAACATCTTAAGTAGCGCGGTAGAGGAAATTGCTCTGAGCCGGCGGGCTGCAATGGCGCTTCTCTCCGCTCTCGACCGATGTCTTGAGTCGGGGAGAGCCAGCCGAGCCAGGTCGAACCGGGGCCTTTCATAGGCGGAAAGGATCGGGGTGCGCCAGGATCAGCGCAGAAAAATCGTCACGCTTGGCCTAGTTCAGATGAGCGCGAGCGAGGACCCAGCCGCTAATTTGGCGAAGGCCTGTGTTCGTATCCGCGCCGCCGCGCGGAAAGGTGCGCAGATTGTTTGTTTGCAAGAGTTGTTTCGCTCGCGATATTTTTGCCAGAGGGAGGACGCGCGAAACTTCGAACTCGCCGAACCGATCCCCGGTCCGAGCACGGACGCGCTGGGGAGCCTTGCACGAGAAGAGAAGATCGTCATCATCGCCTCGCTTTTTGAAAAGCGCTCGTCGGGCATCTATCATAATACCGCCGTCGTCATCGATGCGGATGGTTCCCTCGTGGGCAGGTATCGGAAGATGCATATCCCGGACGATCCGCTCTACTACGAAAAGTTTTATTTTGCCCCGGGGGATCTCGGCTTCCCAAGCTTTCACACCCGTTACGCACAGGTCGGCGTTTTAGTTTGCTGGGATCAATGGTTTCCCGAAGCCGCGCGTCTTGCCGCACTGTCAGGGGCACAAATTCTTTTTTATCCAACGGCCATTGGGTGGATTCCTAAGGAGACTCGAACGGCGGCGCAGAATCAGCGCAACGCCTGGGAACTCATTCAGCGAGCGCACGCGGTCGCCAATGGTGTCTATGTGGCCTCGGTGAATCGCGTCGGGCGGGAAGGCAAACTGCTGTTTTGGGGCGGTTCGTTTATTAGCGGTCCTTTGGGGGAAATACTTACGCGCGGCGGCGCAAAGCGTGAGGAGATCGTCACGGCGCAGTGCGATCTTCGGAGAATCGACGAAACGCGGCAGAACTGGCCTTTCTTTCGCGACCGGCGTATTGATGCCTATGCATCTTTGCAATCGCGTTTTCTCGATCCTTCCGCCAAAGCTTGATCTTGCAGGGGACCGCCGTGAGCGACGTTAGACTGGTGAATGGTGGACAGACAGACCGCGTAACGCCGCGCGCTCTCGGTTATGCAATGCCTGCGGAATGGGCGCCTCACCGAGCCACTTGGTTGGCGTGGCCGCACAACCGCGGGACTTGGCCTAACGATCTTGAGAAGGTGAGAGCGGCATGGGTGGCGATGATTCGACTCCTGTCGCCCCACGAATTGGTTTACCTCCTCGTCAACGATGAGGGGACGGAACTGGAAGTGAGAGGTCTTTTAAAAGAGGCCGCCGTTGCAATAGAGAACGTCCTGATCGTCCAAATTCCCACCGTGGATGTATGGATGCGCGACTACGGTCCGACCTTTCTGCTGCGGGATGGATCCGTGGATCCACTCGCTTTCAATGATTGGATCTTCAATGGTTGGGGCGGGAAATACAAAGCCTATGAACAGGACGATGCTGTGGCGAAGGAAATTGCAGCCATGCTGCAAGTCCCGGTCTTTGAACATGGCGTCGTACTCGAGGGGGGATCCATCGAGGTGAACGGCCGGGGAACCTGCCTCACGACCGAGCAGTGTCTATTGAACAAGAATCGGAACCCCCATTTGAGCCGGGCCGAGATCGAACAGTTGCTGACTGACTCCCTTGGTGTGAATCACGTCATTTGGCTCGGCGATGGAATTGCTGGTGACGACACCGATGGTCATATTGACGATATCGTCCGTTTTGTGGATCCGACCACGGTGGTTTGCGCGCTCGAAGCTAACCCGAAGGATGACAACTACATTGCTTTGCGTGATAATTACGAGCGCCTTCAAGGGGCTCGAGACCAAGACGGCCGGAGGCTTAATGTCGTCGCGCTGCCCTGTCCCGGCGTGACGTTTTCCGACGGTTCACGTCTCCCGGCAAGTTACGCAAACTTTTACATCGCGAACGAAATAGTCCTGGTTCCGACATTCGATGATCCGAAGGACGCTCAGGCCAAGGGCATTCTGCAAGAGGTCTTCCCGGAGCGAAAGGTTGTCGGCATCCACTGCACGGAGGTCGTCGGTGGTTTGGGTGCGATTCATTGCGTGACGCAGCAAGAACCCAGGATTTCCGCTGCCGGGGCTTGACAATTTAATGCGGGCGCTTCTATTCTTAGCCATTGTATGGGACAGCTGATCCAAATCGAGGAATTGCATCAGGCACGCCGCCGCCGCTCCGAGAAAGTCAGCATGGAACAATGCGTGCAGTTGCTGGAATGGAACCTAAAGAAAAGCCTCGACGATTATTTTTCCTCACCGCGCGAAGAGCGGTCCATACGCGCGACTCAGATCCGCAAGCTCAGTGAAATTCTCGAGTACGCACTGAGGCTTCTATAGCTCAGCCATTCCAAGTTGTGGAACCCGTTAGCCTGGCACTGGTAGCCCTGGCTTCTTTATTGGGATGGGCAGCCTTAGCCTGGTGGGTTGTCCGACGAGTTCGGTCCGTCCTCCAAGAGAGAAGGGACGATGCTTCATTGCTGCTTATCCAACAACAAATCGATCAGCTCCGTGGACACCTCGGCCAGGTATTGGACGGAAATGTGCGCCTGATGCAGCAACAGTTGGGGCAGATTCTGGGTCATGTGAACGAGCGACTGAAGGAGAATGGAACCCTGCTCCAACAGGCGCAGCAGAGTTTAGGGGAGCGACTCGATAACGCTGCGCGCGTTGTGGGTCACGTACAGAAGAGTCTTGGCGGTCTAGAGGAAGCAAATCGAAAAATCTACGAGGTGGGGAAGGATATTGCGTCTCTGCAGGAAATTCTTCGGGCTCCAAAGCTGCGCGGCGGTTTGGGAGAGTTTTTCCTTGAGGATTTATTGGCTCAGGTTCTTCCGCCGGAGCATTTCTTCACGCAGTACAGCTTCAAGACGGGAGAGAAAGTCGACGCTGTGATTCGCCTTGGCGATGCGTTGGTGCCCATTGACGCAAAATTTCCGCTGGAGAACTTCAAACGCGTCTTGGCTGCTAGCACGGACGACGAAAGAATTCGAGCGAAGAGACTTTTTGCTGCAGATGTGAAGAAACATATTGACGCGATCGCCGGAAAATACATTGTGCCTGACGAAGGAACCTACGATTTTGCATTTATGTACATCCCGGCAGAAAACGTCTATTATGAAATCATTATAAAAGACGAAGCGCTGGGCGAAAAAAATCTAAGCGAGTACGCGCTTGGCAAGCGGGTGATCCCTGTCTCCCCAAATAGTTTTTACGCCTATCTGCAAGCCATTGTGTTGGGACTTAGAGGAATGCGCATTGAGCAGGGCGCGCGGGAAATCATTCAATACTTGAGCCGGCTGCACGGCGATTTTTCGAAGCTGCGCGAGGACTTTGGCCTTTTGGGCAGGCACCTGGGACACGCCCAGGCGAGCTTTCAAGGGGCGGAAAAGAGACTCGACCAGTTTGGTCAAAAACTTTTGTCGGCGGATGTGGATCGGCAGGACGACTTGGAAGGCCGGGCTCCGAAGCCTACGGGCGGGTAACAGTCGGTTCCGAACTCGGGAGTGTCTCCGCATGCGGTTCAGTCTTTTTTCACGACTCGTCACAGGGTACCTCGCCGTCTTTGCCCTGCTCGTTGCCATCAGCGTGTACGCGATTCAAGAGTTGGGCCGCTTCGATGTGATCACCCGCTCGATCTTGCAAAAGGACAGCCGCGTGCTGGATTACGAGAAGAAGCTAGCCGACAGTCTCTTGTCAGGGATTCGTTACGAGCGGAAATTCGTTATCACCAAAGACCAAGCGCTTTACCGGGAGTATCTGAAGTTTAACAGCGAATTCAAAAAATATCTGAGTCAGGCCGTGGCGGTGGCCGATGCCAAATCGGCCGCTATTTTGAACCGTATTAAGACCGATCACGAGCACTACGAGGATCTGTTGACCAAGGAGCTCATTCACCTCAAAACGCAGCGGGATTACCCACATGGCTGGTACAAGAATGAAAAAGACAAGGTATCCGACGCCATTCTGCTGGCTTTGGAGCAACTGCAGGCGGAACGGCACCTGGATACGTTCGAAAAAGTCAGAAATCTGGGTGCAGCCGGGGCGCGTGCCCGTCAGGTTGCGGCGACGATGACCATCGCGGCCCTCGTTTTTATTCTCATGATCTCGTTCATGATTACGCGTAGCGTTACGCGTCCCATTGCCCTTCTCAAGCGGAAGACGCGAGAGATCGCGCAGGGAAGATTTGAAGGGGATCTGCGCATAGCGGCTCCGCCCGAGATTTCAGAGCTGGCCGTTGCCTTCAATCTGATGTGCCAAAAACTGAATGCCCTCGACAAAATGAAGTCTGACTTTTTTGCCTCGATGTCGCATGAGCTACGCACGCCTCTGACTTCGATCAAGGAGGGCACGGGGTTACTGCTGGACGGTGTCGGGGGTGCGACTACGGAAAAACAGCGCAAGCTTCTGAGTATTCTCGCCGAAGAAAGCAACCGGCTCATCGGTTTGGTCAGCGCTCTCTTGGATCTCTCCAAGATGGAGGCTGGTATGATGCCTTATAGCTTCAACAAAGCAAGCCTGGTCCCCTTGATTCGAAAGTCGGTTGATGAAATGACGCCGCTGGTGGAGGCCAAGGGAATTCACTTGGAGACCGACATTGCAGAGTCGCTTCCAGCGGTTAATCTGGACAATGAGAGGATGCTTCAGGCGTTACGTAACTTGATCGGCAACGCAGTAAAATTTACTCCGGCCAGCGGCCAGGTTAAAGTTGCCGCAAGACGGCGCCAAGATATGGTAGAAGTATCGATTCGAGACACTGGCCCCGGAATTGCTGTAGAGAATCTCAATGCGATTTTTGACAAGTTCAAGCAGGGGCATGGCAGGGGAGCCTACTCGTCAAACGGTACCGGGCTTGGCCTGGCGATTGCGAAACATGTCATTACATCGCATGGCGGTGATATATGGGCGGAAAACCATCCAGAACGCGGGAGCATTTTTACGTTTGTTTTGCCCTGCTGATGATGATCGGCGGATGTGCGGTTGTCAAGGACGTCCCGAGGGCGAAAATGCCGCCGGCGCCCGTCCTTCTACCCGAGCCGAAGCCGGCACCTGCGCCCAAGGTTATCGTGGATCCTCCCGAGGTCAGGGCGCGGCGCGAAGCCAACGAGTACCTCTCGCTAGCCCAGGATTTGATGTCCAAGGGCGATTACGATGGATCACTGCGAGTCAACCAGAAAGTGTTGTCGCTGACCAAGGATGAGTCGCCGGCGGACGCGGCGATTTTTAATATGGGGCTTATTTTTGCGCACCCAAAGAACCCAAAAAAGGATAATCGTCAGGCGATAAGTTTCTTCAGCAGGGTGGTGAAAAGCCATCCAGAAAGCCCCTGGGCGGAGCAGGCAAAAATCTGGGTCGGCGTACTTGACGGC
>JBFJNS010000056.1:0-10818 GCA_041618055.1 Binatia bacterium | reverse complement strand
CGTCAGTCTCCTAGGCCAATACAAATTCAGGAAAGGAGATTATTATGGACAGTTCGGAAAAGGCAAAATGGGCACCGGTGCTCTTGCGCCTGGTCATGGGGATTATTCTCTCGGTGGCCGGCTACGCAAAGTTTCTAGGCATCGCGGGCACGATCGAATACTTCACCAAGCACGGATTTCCTGTTCCGGTCATTACGGCATGGTTTATTGCCTTGCTGGAATTCGGCGGCGGGATCGCGCTCATTATCGGACTTTTCGCCCGCTATCTTGGGGTTCTGTTCGTGATTCAATTCATCGTGGCGGTGCTTTGGGTCAAGTTCCCTACCCAGGGTTACGCTGGAGCGCGGCTCGATCTGATGCTCATCGCCGGCGCCGCGGCTCTCTACTTTCTCGGCGCCGGCCGCTTGTCCGTCGATTCGCTCTGGCTGGAAAAACAAAAGAGAGAATACTCATAGCTCCGGTTACCTCCCGAGCAGGGAATTCTCTTTCACAGGGGGAAGCTCACCACGGCAAGGAAGTCATTCAATGCTATGCCCCCACGAGAGCCGGTCCCTTTTGCGGCCGACTTTGGCGCCTTTGCATCTGAGATAGCGCCCGAAACAGAACCCGAGATTGCGCACCAGATCGGAATCGCTGTTTATTATAAAAAAGCGGTCTTCAATACCAAAGATCTCACGGCCGAGGCGGCTCAGTGGAAACTGCTTCCTCCAAGATGAACCCAAACGCCTGCGAAGCTCCGTCTCAAAAATGACGGCAACCTTATCTTTCATCCGGAGCTGCGTATCCTCGAGAAATATCGCGAGATCCGGTGAGAGGACTTCGAGGCGGTCAAAAAAGACTCGGATGTCGCGCTGCTCGAGGTGTTTTGGCGGGGAGGACTTGGTTTCGATATAGAGGAACCTCCCTTCCATGAGCGCCACCACGTCAAAATCCCCGCCGCCGCGATTCCCTTTAACCCGAAACCCCCAGAGCGCCGGAAGGTAGAATTCCTTCTCGAGCATTTGGCAGACAAACCATTCCAGGGTTGCTCCGAACGAGCCGATGCGAGAGTCTTTCAGCCTGAAGCGGCGTTGGCGCGCGTGAACGACAAGGCCCACGCGTACGAGGAAACGGAGATATACTTCGGCGCTGTTCTGCGAGCAGTAGAGCAAGAGATCGTGCAGGGAGAAGGAGTCCTTGTTCTTGATGACGTCTCTGAGAAAAAGTTGAAAGGAGTACTTCTTTAGGTGGCGATAAAATTCCTCTCGGGATGTTTCTTTCGCCGGCAGAAGAAGACCCATCTCTTCTTCTCTCGGATAACACCGAAGGCCGCGCCGGATGAGGGCTCCTAGAACCCTCCGTTCCTTTTCCTTCAGGATTTCCTGTCGGAGATTCTGCACTTCTCTCTTTAGCGCGCGAATCGAAGTTTTGAGGGTATAGCTGTCAGATTTCACGGATTAAACCATGATCGAGGACAAAGTGAATTGATAAAATCGTTGACAGCTAGAGTGAAGACTAGGTGAACTCTTCCGAGTGTCACCCTGATTTCACGACAGTTCTTCGAGCAGTGCCCTTGCCGCTTTCAAGTCCGGTGTGTCAAAGCCTTCGGTAAACCAGCCGTAAACCTCGCCCACGAGCTTTCGCGCTTCTTCTATTTTACCCTGGCGCTGCCAGAGCCGACCCAAGCTTAACGCCGCCCGCAATTCTAATGATTTCGCCTGTTCCTCTCGGGCAAAATCAAGGGCCATTTGAAGACAGTCCTCCGCCGATGCTTCCTCGGGTGCTGACCGCGCTCCCAGCAGGTCACCTTTGATTCGTTGAAGAATCCCTTCGTAGTAACGGTAATAGGATTCACCACTCTTGTGCACCCGCCTTAGCGCCTCGTTCGCTTCCTCCAGTCCCGCCTCGATATCTCCTTCCTTTGCATAGGCTTCGACGAGCAAAGCCGATGCGTCAAGAGACTCTCCCACGGAACCAATTTTCCGAAGTTCGTTAAAACCCTCACGGAGCCGCGACATACCATCTTCTGTTTGCCCCGTCATGACCAGCAACCACCCCTGCAACAAAGTCCCGTTTGCTACAAATCGGGGAAAGCGATGTTCCGTAGCAAGCTTGAGGCACATGGCGACTTGCTTCTGGCAAACCTCCAAATCCCCACGCTGACGGCTGACCCAAGTAGCCCAGTAGAGCGCGAGCGCCAAAGAAAAGGGGTGCTTTAGAGTTTCCGCGAGCTCCAGAGTTTCCTTGCTTCGCCGTTGTGCTCGATCCGGGTAACCCAAACTCCACAGTATCCGTGCTTGATGATTGCCACAGCACACTCCGGCATCGTGCCCGCCATACTGATGAGCAAGGCGGCTGTGCGTGTCAGGGTTATAAAGCTTCATCCCTTGTTCCGTATGGATTTTTGCCGAGCGAATCTCACCGATATGAAACAACACGGTCCAAAGCGTATGATGTGCTTCCAGAAGCAATGAAGCATCATTGAGTTTCTCAGCGGTCTTTAAGAGTTGCTCCGCTATCTCTCGCGCGTCTTGCAGGGCTCCGCGTCGTTGATACACGCGGGAAAGTCCCCAAAGCACAGGAAATAGCTGAGGGTTATCACCGAGGCGCTCGCAAAGATCTCGCGCCTCGGTGTAGATTTGCTCAACCTCTGGCGCGCGGTAACCGCGCATTGTCATCAGCACCGAGCCGAGGTCTATACGAGTTGCGATCGCCCGTTCGATTGACTGCCGTGTTTCCGGAAGGTGTTTGAGAGCCTCCAGCGACTGCTTCATGAGCTGGGCCGCTTTTTCATACGAATGGACTCTAAGGGCATCTTTTGCCGCCAGCTCTCCGTAGTGAACGGCGTTTTCTAACTCGTTTCCCTCAAAGAAATGATAGGCAAGCGCTTCAGACTCCCGCTCCAGTCTGCCGCGGTATAGCTTCTCCAGAGCCTGCCCGGCCCGCAAATGATGACGCCTGCGTCGCGCCGGCCCGATGCTTTCGTAAAGCGCCTCTTGAATCAGATCATGTGTGAAGCTGTACACCTCTTGGCCAGGAACCCGCTGGGCAGAGAGGAGCCCGCTCTGAACACACTGGTCCATGACATCCACAAGCGTTTCTTCGCCCTGCCCGACCAGCTCTCTGAGCGTCGCCAAAGAAAACTCCCGCCCGATCACAGAGGCCATTTGCAGCACACCCTGCGCCTGCGTGCCCAAGCGCTCCATATGCTCGGTGACCACCGCTTTTACGGACTCGGGCACTTCCAGAGCATCGGGATCACTTAGCCGCCACCCTTCCCCGCTTTTGACAAGCGCCTTTCGCTCCTGCAGCAGCCGCAATAACTCCTCCACAAAGAAAGGATTGCCCTCCGTCTTATGATACAAAACCTCGGCGAGCTGTGGGTCCATTATCCCTTCAACCCGGTGCGACAATAACCGCGCGACATCTCCCTGGCGCAACGGCTCTAACCGTAGAGGATAGAAAAGCCGCTCGCGGTTCATGGCTAAAACCGTTTGCCACAAGTTGGATTTTTCCTTCAGCTCATCGTCACGATAAGCCACCAGCATGAGAACCCTTTGATTCCCTATGTTGCGGGCCAGATGATGGAGAAGTTCGATGGAAGGGGCCCACTGAAGATCATCGAGAAAAAGCACCAGAGCCGATTGGTGAGAGGCCTGGATTACGAACTGGGTCAGTCCCTCAAACAAACGAAATCGCTCGCTCTCGGGATCGCTGGCTTTCGGTTCAGATGTTTCCAGCTCGGCCGAAATTTCGGGAACAATCTTTCCCAGGACCCTCTGATAGGGACCGGCAAGACTCTCTATGGATGCGCCCTGCTCAGCGAGGCAACGCCTCACGATTTCCGTCCAGGCCTTGTAAGGCTGGCTGCCGGCTTTCTCCAGCCTTCCCTCCAGCCACTGACATCCTTTCGCCCGCGCGCTACCACGCAACTCTCGGATCAACCTCGTTTTGCCTATCCCCCCTTGCCCGGTGATAAAAACCAAGCCGCCCTCGCCTTGGAGCATCACCTCCAGCCGCTCGTTTAAGAACAAAAGCTCACGATCTCGGCCGACCAGCGGATAGCGCTCAGTCGTCGTGGCTTCGGCGCGCTCTAGTCCCAACCCCGTTCCCGGCTGCAAGGGAGGAGAGCTCTCTCGGAGCAACGCAGCACTGACGTTAGAATCCGTTGGTCTGGTAGTAGCCTCGCTGGAAGCGACGTGCTGCGATTCGTTGCCAACTTGTTGCCTCTTGCGCTCCTTCCTATCGTGCACGATATCGATCAGGCCCCTGCCGCCAAAAATCATCACGAAGGCAGCGGCGATAATGCCGATGACGATTCCTGCGATCTCCAGCATCTCCGAGTCCCTGTTGGCAGTGTCAGGCCCTTAAGGAAGGTGCCCAAATTGAGGCCTGCAAACGAGGTGTCTGCGTTACAACCACCTTACTCCGGTAAGGCTGTTACAGTAAAGGCTTGTAGATAAGCTGACAATGGGTTTCCATTTTGCCGATTCCACAACCCCTTGCTCCTGTGAAAATCATGGATCGACGAAAAAAAGCGACGGTCCTTAGGAGTTTCGCCCCGTTAAATTCATGAGCTCTCATTTTTGAAATTGTTAGCGTGTCGTTCGTGAATTACACTCGTCGCGTAACGCGGGACTTTGCTCTCACTCGTGCCCTAGGGGACGTGAAACCCACCCGAGACCCAGAGGTCGCGACGTTTCCACAAATGGTTGACAAGTCATTGTTGCATTGATAAGGGTCGCTTCGTAAGTTAGTCAAGATTGATTCCCGCATCGTTGACACGACTCCCACATTAATTCGAAGCGCAACCAGGAACGGGCGACCGTACCGGGAATAATTTTCATCGAGCCTGAGGCCGGGCGTTCCTGCCTTTTGTGCTGAGGTGTGTAGATCATTTTCCAATAAACTTTGGAAAGGGGGAAAGATATGGCTTACAAACTCGAAGGAAGCCTTCTGGAGGTCTGTAACTGCGAGGTGCTCTGTCCTTGCTGGATCGGAGTTGATCCGGATAACGGGACTTGTGATTCCGCGATGGCCCATCATTTCGACAAGGGGGAAATCGATGGCGTGGATGTATCCGGCCTCACGCTGGGATTCGCGGTACATATTCCCGGAAACGTGCTGAAGGGTAATTGGCGTGTTGTCGTCCACTTAGATCAACGGGCTACGAAGGAACAGGAACAAGCGCTCTTGAGCGTTTATACCGGCAAACAGGGTGGTCCAGTCGCGGACCTTGTGAAGTTGATTGGCGAGGTGGTTTCAGTGGAGCGGTCGCCCATCACGTTCGAGGTCAAGGAAGGCAAGGGGACCCTCCGGATAGGTACGGTCGCCGACTGTGAGATGGAACCTTTCCGCGGTCCCAATGGCGAGGCAACAACACTCCACGATTCCATATTCTCCACGATTCCCGGCTCGCCCGCATACGTGGCCAAAGCGTCGAAGTTTAAAATGAACAACCCAGCTCTGGGGCAAAAGATCGACCTTAAGGACCACAACGCCATTCAAGGAAAATTCGTTTTCCAGAGTTGAGACGTTGCCGTCGTGTTCCTCGCGTCCTTCGTCACGGAGCACGATTAGGGCTCATAAAAACTTATGCGACCCGAGAGACAGGTCGCGCCGAAGACGGTTATGAGTCTGGCTTGAGCTTCGGAAACCGGCACTCGAAATCACGAAAGCGTATGAACGCCATACCCGAGCGCAGAGCTTTCCTGTGGCTAATGACCACGTTGATTACGATGGCATGGCTGACATTGTGGATCTGGGATCGCTCCCCTTACAGCCGTTACCTCGATCATGGACAACTGGCCGAGATTGTTTCTGTTGCCGGCAACGATTCGTTCTTCCTGGCCGCAACTCTCTACCTTGTCGGCTGGGTCTTGATGACAACGGCGATGATGTTGCCGACTACGCTTCCGTTACTCGAGATTTTCCGTCGCCTGATCGCGCGGCGCCCGGAGCGATCCCAACTGTTGGCTCTCGTCATTACGGGCTATTTGGGCGCCTGGGCGGGCTTCGGGGTTGCCGCCCATATAGCCGACTGGCTGCTGCACGAAGTCGTAGAGCGCAGCGCCTGGCTGGAAGCGAATGCCTGGATCATCGGAGCGGGCACTCTGCTTCTGGCCGGCGGCTTTCAGTTCACCCGTTTGAAATATCGGTGTCTGGACAAATGCCGCGCACCGTTGAGCTTTGTTACGGAGTACTGGCAGGGCCGCCATGACCGGCGAAACGCGCTCTTGCTCGGCATCCATCATGGCATTTTTTGTGTGGGTTGCTGCTGGGCCCTGATGCTTTTGATGTTCGCCGTGGGTGTCGGGAATTTCGGTTGGATGCTGGCTCTGGGTGCAATCATGGCAGTCGAAAAGAATTTGCCGTGGGGACGGAAACTCAGCGCCCCGTTGGGACTGGCCTTGCTCGGTTGGGGAGGGCTGATTCTGCTAAATCATTACTTGTCCTGGCAAAGCTAGCCACGGTGCCATATCGCGATTGGCGGCAATGAAGCCAATAGGAGGGTAGCCGGAAGTGGAACAAAAAAGCACGGTCAATTATTTTCCGACGGTTGGAGACGGCAGCGGACTCGCTCAAACGGATCGTCTCTACACAGAAGAGCTCCAGCTCGCCCTCCGCAATCGGGGGATGCCGCTGGAGGGGCTACGCTACTCCCTGACGCCGAGTGGCATGCACTATCTTTTGATCCACTATGATATTCCAGAGGTAAATGTTAGCGAGTGGCGGCTGAAGATCGGCGGGCGAGTCTCGAAGCCGCTTGACTTGACATTGGAAGAAATCAAAAAGCGAACAGCCCGAACTATCGCCGTGACCATGGAGTGTGCGGGAAATGGTCGCGCTCTCTTTTCTCCTCGGCGTATAAGCCAGCCCTGGCTTCTTGAAGCCGTTGGGACCGCCGAGTGGACCGGCACGCCTCTTCGGGGAGTCCTGGAAGAAGCCGGTCTCGGCAACGATGCCGCCGAAATCGTTTTCACGGGCCTTGACCGAGGAGTGGAAGGAGACGCGGTGCAGTCTTATCAGCGCAGTCTCACTGTCAGCGAGGCGATGCGAGAGGAGGTATTGCTTGCCTATGAGATGAACGGGGAGCCTCTTCAGCCGCAACATGGGTATCCACTCCGGCTACTCGCGCCGTGCTGGTATGGTATGGCCAGTGTCAAATGGCTGGATAGAATCGAAGCGACGTCAGAGCCCTTTGAGGGATACCAGATGGTGCAGGCTTACCGTTACGCGCAGGCGCCAGATGATACAGGAGATCCGGTGAACTTTATAAGAGTCCGTGCGCTGATGATTCCCCCCGGAATTCCAGATTTTATGACCCGGACCCGGCTCGTCCAAGCAGGCCGCGTCACTCTTACAGGCAAGGCATGGGCTGGCCGCCTGGGCGTCTCGCGTGTAGACGTGAGCGTGGACGGCGGCTCCACCTGGTCGGTCACTCAAATGGATGAACCCGTTTCACCTTACGCCTGGAGGACCTGGACCTATTCCTGGAACGCAAAGCCGGGAGCACACACGCTATGTGTGCGCGCCACCGATTCGGCAGGCAATGAGCAGCCGCCAGAGCAACAGTGGAATTTCGGGGGCTACGGCAACAATTCGATCCAACGTGTCAATGTCATCGTGCAGTGACAGAGGCTGGCTTGCGCGTTATTCCGACGAAAGAAGCCAAGAGTAATCGGAAAGGCTGCGCCCTCGCCGGGGCAGGTATGGGCTTGCTGTGAGCTGGCCCTGGAATGAAGAAGCCCAGCGCCCGGGGATTTTTGTCTTGCAGCTCGGACAGGAGCCATCGGACGTTAGGTTGTATTTCGAGATCAGATAACCGAAGCGTTCGATCACGAGCGTATGGCAGTTCGCGCAAGCGGTGTTTTCCAACCCTCCTACCCTTCCGGGCAAATTTCCGGCATAAATGTAACGCAACCCGGCTGCCTTGCCGATTTCCACGGCCCCTACCAACTGCCGAGCTGTCGTGTTATCGGCATCGGTCATCTTGTAATCTTTGTGAAATGCCGTCACATGCCACGGAATGTCCGGCGAAACGCTCACCAGGAATTCGGTTAGCCGCCTGAGTTCGTCTTCGGAGTCGTTGAATCCCGGCACCAGCAACGTCACAATCTCCACCCAGAAGCCCGTTTCATACAGCCTGCGGATCGTATCCAAGATGGGCTGCAGCCTGCCGCCCAAGGAACGGTAACGCTTGTCATCGAAGCTCTTGAGATCGACTTTGTAGAGATCCACCCAGGGCTTGAGGTATTCCAGCACCTGCACGGTACCGTTGCCATTCGACACAAAGCCGGTTAGGAGCCCCGCTGCGCGGGCTTCCTTAAAGACCGCCACCGCCCATTCGCTCGTGATGAGCGGCTCGTTGTACGTGCTCACGATCACCTTGGCGCCCTGACGGACAGCGTCGCGCACAAGCTCCTCCGGCGTGACCTGAAGGGGCGGTGTCGTAGCTCTTGGGTCACGGAGGGCCTGGGAAGTTACCCAGTTTTGGCAGTAGGCGCAGTGCAGATCGCACCCAAGCATGCCGAAGCTGTAGGCCAACGCCCCGGGATAGGCGTGGAAGAAGGGTTTTTTCTCAATGGGGTCGCACTGTACGCCACCCACATAGCCCCAGGGAACATAGAGCTTGCCGCCCTTGTTGTACCGAACCTGGCAAACTCCCGGCCGGCCGTCGGGTACGGGACAGCAGTGGCCGCACGCGAAACAACGAAGCCTGTTATCGTCTAGCTTCTCGTAAAGCTCGCCCTCCCGGACGCGCTCTTCGAGAATCTGCCGCAGGGTAGCCATAAGCGCTCACTACAATATACCTAAAGCCCACCACAGCTGAGTCCTGAATGCAAGACGCGCATGGTTCGGCTAAATCTCTTGCTGCGCCCTTCAGCATACCAATGTACCGATTCCGATAATAAACCCCAGGAATGCTTCGGCGGCGCTCAGCATGAACGGATAAGTCCTCGATGATTTCAAGCGCTCCTTTGTTCGTCCCTTCGATAAACTCAGGGCGGGCTCTGACGTGCTCCTAAGGGTGAATGGAGACTTCTTCGGCCGAATCGGTATTGAACCCATCCCTCGGTCTGTCCGCCTTCATTTTAATGTCGCCGCTGCCCTGATATATTGAAAGGGCCGCCACGCATTTGAACAAGCTCCTCGATACAAGTGTTTGGTTTGTCTTTATAGGGAGGACATATGGCTCGCATTGTCCATATCGCGCTAAAAGTGGACGACCTCGAAACAACCAGCCAGTTCTACGAGAAGCTATTCGGATTCAAGCCCGTCGAAACGAGCAAAGTTAGGGACCATACCTCGCGTCATCTGAGCGACGGGACGATTGACCTGGCGATCATCAAGTATGATAGCGAAGAATCCGCGGAGGCCAGGGCTTCGGGAACCGGACCTTGTATTCATCACTTCGGCATCGAAGTCGACGATCTGGAACAAACTGCGGAGAAGCTCAGGACGATGGGGTGTGAGATCATCAGCGATCCAGGAGTCACCCCGGTAAAATTCCGCGCGCCCGGCGGCACGGTTGCCGAAATCGTCCCTACGGCACGATACAAAAAGCCCAGTTAACCTCAACTCGACCAAATCTCGCGACCAATAACGCATCAAGCGAGGGTGGCGATTCTTCTTGGTTCTCGCCCCGTAATCCAATTGAGGCATTTACGCACTAGATTCCCCTGGCATTGATAACACTCCCTAAAGTGGCGGGCGGAGAAATTTTCTCGGACCTTTTTTCGCACCCTATGGGTTTTATTAGTGGGGAAAACAGCCGTTTAATACATGCCTCTTTCCCAGCCGTAAGACTAATAAGCATATGGCGCTCATAAAAAAGCCGTAATTATTAGATGATACACCATTCCTCGTTTGGCGCGCAGATTGCGATTACGAAAAACAACTCTTCGATTCTAAGGAACCGCATATGAAACGTGGACAAAAAATAGTTGCCACGCGGCTAATTCGGTCCCAGCGCACCGGCGCTATCCTCCCCAGGGAGGGCACCGTTTTGTCGGAGCTTGAGAACCTTGGCAGGAAACTTATCCTGGTCGATTTCGGAACAGGAACCGAAGAATACGTCTTCAGCGACGAGATCGAACCGCTGGAAGACAGCGTCCAATGTGAAAACAATTACGACGTAACTTTTGGCTAGATGAAGGCCTTCTTGACCTGTTTGTTGCCTGGCTCATTCACCGCCCGAGAGCGCCGCGACAATCAACGTTTTCAACTACCGCACGAGTCGCACTGTTCAGGATCAGTCATTGAATGTCGGAGAAGGTTTCCTGATCAGTTTTCAGGCTCGCTGGCGCCTATTCTTTCCGGTCAGTAGATCCTTCAGTCCAGACCACAAGAGAGGTTGACCCCACAACTTTGCCATTGATCAAGAGCTGATCCGGAGTGATCACTACGGCCTCAGCGATCTCAGGCTGAGTCACGACTACTCTCACCGCCCTCCTGGGCAGACGAACGACAATGGATTTGTTGACTGCGATTGCGATGGAGGGATAGACGAGGACGCCTTTCCTTTCAGCCTTCGTCGTCTGACTGCATGTCGCGCCGTCAGTGAGAAAAACCGATGCGATAGCCAAACTGCCGGCTGCAATCCACTTTGACATCATTCTTTCAACCACAACACAACCGCCCTTTCGCGCGCGTCGAGCATCGTGTTGTGAAGGCGCTCACTTGATCTCAAGGAGCTCCACTTCAAAGATGAGCGTGGCGTTCGGTCCGATGACACCACCCACTCCCCGGGGACCGTAGGCGAGTTGGGGAGGTATGAAAAGTTGCCATTTGGAACCCACCGGCATGAGCTGCAAAGCCTCGGTCCAGCCCTTGATG
>JBFJNS010000055.1:0-10875 GCA_041618055.1 Binatia bacterium | reverse complement strand
CGGTTCCGTAGTAGCCAAAGCGCATCACCCCCTTTTGGTCGATGATCGCTGTCAAGGGAGTGTGGTCAACCAAGCCGCGGGCAATTTTCTTGACTCCAACACCGAAGTTTTTCCAAACCTTGGCAAGCGACGATTCGTCACCCGTCAGGAAGGACCAGTTGGATAAATCGACACGATAGCGTTTTGCGTAAGAAGCGAGCACGTCGGGGGAATCAATTTCCGGATCCGTGGTCACCATGACCAAATGGACGAGCTTTCGCTCGGCCGCGGTAAGCTCATCCTGAACCCTGCGCATTGCGGCCGTCATGAGCGGGCACACATCTGGACATGTGGTGTAGGCAAACTCCACCAAAAGCACTTTGCCCTTGAAACTATCGAATATGAACGGTTTGTTGCTTTGGTCAGTCAACGAAAAACCTCGGATCGGGATCCGCACTTCGCGGCGTTCAAGTTTCGGGTGTTCATAATGAACAGTGGCAGCGAAGGGATGCCCCAAGCCGTCAAGGTGAAATGCAAAAACAACGTTGAGAGATATCAGCAACCCGATCATCGTGCGTCTCATGGCTTGTCCTCTTCAGGGGGCTCATCGTATCCGAGCACGGCATCCCACGGCACGCTGCAATGAGCAACAACCAGCGTGTCGTATTTCTCCCACCAGGCGACGTCCCGTCCCTCCCGGCTGAGGAACCGCACCATCTGAACCATGTCGCTAATCTCCGCCGGGCGTAAAGCTGGCTGGTAGGCGGGCATCATGCCTCGGCCCTCCGCGATGATCCGGCGGATCCGACTCGTGCTCTTGCGCTCGACCGTCTCCCGGAAGTCCGGCGTCGGGACAGGCAACGAAGCTGCGAGCGGCCCGTCACCCCTGCCTAGCACACCGTGGCACACAAGACAGCGCTGCGTGTAGAGCTTGTCCATTCGCTCGTTTCGGCCACAGCCAGCAAGCGCGGCAAGGAGGAAGATGATCATCAATATCGAGCGATAGAATTCCATCTCCATTATAACGCGTAACACGAGAGAAAGAATCTGCCAAGCCCTTACCCGACAAAGCTACCTGCCGCGAAATCGGTCGGCGCCACGCTCAAACGGCAGGCAGCCAGGGCCATGGGTTCCCTCTCGCGCTGTCGTGCCTGCTCAATTACCCTTGAGAAGCACAGGAATGAGGCCATGGTGTATCGATAAAAGCACACCTCACACCGATCCCGGCGCCGTTCGCGAGCATTGAAGGCGGCAGGGGAGAAACTCGCACGGCCAGCGACTAAGAGGTCTTCAAAGCCGTCAAGCAGTTGCGACGGCTGCTATGTTGCCGCTTACTCTACAGACGATTATCGCTTTTGCCCGTAGGAATAACGGTTCTACTCAGCGCCGGCTTGCAATCTCCCCGCGGCATTGAGACCTCCGAAACCTTTTATTAGAAGATACCCGGGTTCGTTGCGAGCAATTGTCCGCGCAGTAGTGAGGGGGAATTTGTTGCACCGAGTAACGGCAGAGGATCACGTGTTGCAAGTGTCCTATGAAATCGGGAATCACACGCGCCGCTTATTTGCTTTACTCCGGCGTTTTTCTGTTCTTTCTGTTTTATTCCACGCCGCACCGGATCCATCACTTCTTTGACTCATATCGGCAAGCCCAACGTAGCACAAAAGCCGACGACCATCGCGGGAATAAGCCTCACAATCCGGCCCCCAAGGGGTCTAACTGCGTTTTCCAGGCGGCTGCCAATGGTTGCCTCCTTATACTGACAACGTTGGTTCAGATCTTTTCGCCGTCGAACGCATTCGCCAACCCGCCCTCTTTCTCCGATTCTAATATCCCGCAAGAATCACTTTTCCACCCATTTCACATTCGCGCTCCTCCTCAAACCTGACGCTGATTCCATCGCGATCAGGCTATTTTGCAGTCTATTATCACTGACCAGTCGGTGCGGTTAACGCGACGCTGGATAGTGAAGATTTAATGTTCGAGGGCAAGCAAGGGACTGCAAACGGAGTCCAGCCGCCGAGGCATGTGTTGGAGTTGCGTGTCGCCGCCTCGGACCACGAGACCGAGTTGGATCCCATGATCGAAGCGAAATTATCGTCTAACTGAACAAAGAGGAGAATCAATGAAGAATCTAAGACTTGCGATGGTGTTAAGCCTGGGCTTGGGTTTCGCGACCGCTGTGGCAGGGGCCCAACATGACCACATGAAAGGCATGGATATGTCGCCCAAACATGGCGGAAAAATTCCACCGGACTCGGTTCTGAAACCGGCTAATGGGGCCAGTATCAAGATCATCTCGCCTAAACCGGGGCAGGAGTTCAAAGGAGATCGGGTACCGATCCGTTTTACCCTCGTCAAAGGCAGGACGGGGCACCATGTCCATGCCTACGTCGACGGCGAACTGATGGGCATGTTTGAGGGCTCAGAAGGCACTCTTACCGGCGTGAAGCCCGGAATGCATAGCCTTAAAGTTCGCGTGGTCGAAGCGGATCATAAGACCGAACTGGACGCTAGCGACGAGGTTAAATTTGTGGTTAAGTAATCGACGTTGAACGGGACCACGATACTACTGCGGTCGGGTGAGGATAAGAATATGAAAAAATCGCCAAGACTTATGGTTGCCGGATCAGTTGCCGCCATGGCATTTGCCGTTTCGATTTGGTTGAGCGCAGACGGGTTACATCTAGCGCCACGCGTAAGCGCTGCCCAGGACTCGATCTTGGATAAGAAAATCGTTCCGTTCGTTCCTACGCCGCAGGAAGTCGTGAACAGGATGATCGAGTTGGCGGCAGTCAAAAAAGGGGATGTTGTATACGATCTCGGCTCTGGGGACGGCAGGATCGTTATTGCAGCGGCGCGAAAGGGGGCGCGTGCAATCGGCTTCGAAATCGATCCGGAGCTCGTCGGGACGTCGCGGGAAAACATCAAGAAGGCGGGCGTTCAAGAGCTTGCGGAAATTCGCAACGAGGACATTCTGACGGTGAATCTTTCGGCCGCAAACGTGGTCACCATGTATCTCTTGCCCGACGTGAATCTCAAGCTCAAACCGAATCTGCTGGCT
Organism: Binatia bacterium; assembly: GCA_041618055.1. Lineage (GTDB taxonomy): Bacteria > Desulfobacterota > Binatia > UBA9968 > UBA9968 > JBFJNS01. The sequence continues at coordinate 7,832 of JBFJNS010000055.1, read as the reverse complement.
CAACTCAAACCCGGATCACGGGTCGTGTCCCACGCCTTTGATATGGGAGACTGGAAACCGGACAAGGTTGAGCAGGTGGATGGCCGTACGATCTATCTGTGGACGATTCCACCTCGACGCTAGCTTGCTCGGGTTCTCAATTTACGTCGCCGCCGCGCCGACGATAACGGTTCGAACGCCTGTGGTGTGTCCGAATGCCAACTGCCGAAACTGCTCTAGCGATGCAGCCATCTCGAATTCGATTAATTCGTCTGGAAAGGTGGCTGAGCACTAAAGCGAACCGAGAGGGCGTTTGAGTACTAGGTTCGAGGACAGTCTCGGGGAATCTTGATTGACTTTCTGCCTCCACTGAGGCCACATATGCGCCTACGCCGAATCACTCTTTTTCTCACGCTAATGGCAGCGTTGCTGCTGGCCCTGCCGCCTTTCTATTTGGTCCAGGGAGAGCGACGTAATCCTGACAGCAAAGCGGTCCATGTCTTGCGTCAATACCTGCAAGCGCTTTATGCGCGTGATTTCAGGCAGGCCTATCGTTTTATCTCATCGCAAGACAAGAAACTGAAAGAAGAAAGGGTTTATGTTCGTGAGCGTGGGCCGTTTTTCGGGTTCACGGCTCTCGTAGCAAGAAGACTGGCGGAGTTGATTGAAATCCAGCCCATTCGGCAGCGACAGGATGCTGATCGGACATTGATCAAGCTGGCGCTAAAACTTCCCGATGCGAACTCGGTCGCACCCCTGGTCATGCAATGGGACGAAGAGCGACTGAACGCCCTGAGCGAGACCGAACAGAAGAAAATCCTCGCGGGGATCGAACAACTGATAAAACACAAGCAGCTCAAAGTGATTGAAGGCGATGAGGAATTCGCCTTGGTCAGGGAGGCAAAGACTTGGAGAGTTTTTCTTGATTGGGCCGCGGGAGTCAAAGTCGATTTCACTGCCACTGTGCCTCAAGGTGATCTCATAAACGCGCAAGCCGTCATTAATGAAACCGTCGCTCGGCCGGGAGAGCTCTTTACGATTGCCTACAAGGTTCAAAACCGCACCCAAAAGGAACTGGTCGCACGCATCATTCACCATGTGGAGCCCAAAGCGCTGTCGGAATATCTGGATCTGGTGGAATGCGCCCTGCTTCTACCGGTTCGGCTTCTCCCGGGTGAAGAACGCGAGTATGCGAGCACCTATTTGGTGCGGGGAGATTTACCGGAGGGGGTCAAATCCCTGAATGTCACGTATGAATTCAAATTGGACCGCTAATCTGGGATCGAAGATCGCGCTAGTGCTGATTTTTCTCTTGGTCGGGCGGGTATCTGCCCATATTCCGATTCCGCCAAAGAAAGGTGAGATTGGACGGCGATCGGTCGCAACCGCGGTTCCCGATTTTTCCCTTATAAATCAGGACGGCCAGCCCTTTCGCTTCGCAGACAGCCACGGGAAACTCGTTCTGGTCACCTTCATGTTTACCACTTGTCCCGATGTCTGCTCGCTACTGTCTGCCAAGTTTGGCGCGATCCAAGCCGCCATGCGGGAGAAAAAGCGTCGTGATTATCTCCTCCTCAGCATCACTACCGACCCCGAAAGGGACACCCCGGCGGCGCTGAAGTCGTATGCGGAGAATTTCAAAGCCGACTTCCGCCATTGGCTATTTCTCAGCGGAGCGCCAGACCAGCTAGCCAAAGTTTGGAAGGGATTTGGTGTCAACGTGAGAAACACCGCCGGGGGACAGGTCCAACACACAGCGCTGACAACATTGATTGATCGTCAAGGGGTTCGACGAGTCGATTATTATGGTGAAAAGTGGCAAGAGCACGAGATCCTCAGGGACCTCTCATGGCTGGATTCCAAAGAATCAAAGTAGGCGCTCTCGCGTTTTACAGTCTCTGCATCGGATTCCTGATCTTTGTTCTCATCCTGCACAACGCCACAGCCAACAGCGACCAAGGAATACTGGAAATTCGCCTCAAGGATCATCGCGAAGCGATCGGGGATTTTTTACATTTGAATATCGCCATCGATCAAATCGCGATCAGTCCGAAAGTGGGGTACAAGTTTTGGCAGGTGAGTTGGGAACATCTCGTGCCAGCGGTACCAGCCGTAGACCTCACCCGCTATAGCGGCGGCGAGAGCGTCCGGATCTTTCGCGGTGCTGTCAAGGTCGGGGCATTTGACGCGGTGCACCTGAAGCTCAGGTCTGTAGAGGGTATGTTGAAGAAAGGCCGGCAAAATGCCAAAGTCAAAAATCTTGTCGGGCCAGTCAAGCTTAGGTTTGAAGTCCACCCTCAGAGCCAAACCCTGATTATTTTGGATCTGGTAGTACTGGACATGTCCGATCACCCCCCTCGCGCTTACGAAATCGGCGTCAAAGGTTACGAGCTCTACACAAACGGCAAATTAATCGATAGAATTCCCCCTGGATAAGATACCCGTGATGAATGCCGTCAAAATCCGGTTTCTGATGCTGGGAATGTGCGTGCTTGCCTTGGGCACTGCTTTGGGTACGACGCTATGGACGAAGCTAGGGCCACAGCCGCGCTACGGAAGCCAAGATCAGCGCCCGCTGGAGCATACGGATAGTTACGGGTTGGTGCCAGATTTTACCCTCGTGGAACGAAACGGCAAAGAGATCAATCTTGCCCATCTGCGCGGAACAATTTGGATCGCCGACTTTATCTACACGAGCTGCAACGATACATGCCCCTTACAAACCGCGGAGATGGCAAAGCTCCAAGGGGAAACAAAAGATCGGCCGGACCTACGCTTGGTATCCTTCTCGGTGGATCCCGACAAGGATACGCCAGGAGTCCTGACTCGCTATGCTGACCGTTTTGGGGCCGATGCCTCGCGCTGGCTGTTTTTAACTGGACCTAAAGGAGAGATCACGCGTCTCATTCGGGAAGGTTTTCGCCTGAGCGCCGCTTTCGCTGTGCCCGGCGGGGAAAAAGCCGATGATATGATTCTGCACAGCACCAGATTCGTCCTGGTCGACAAGCAAGCACGGATTCGTGGTTATTACGACAGTCGTGACGCCGAAGCGTTGCAACGCCTTAGGAGAGACATCAGCGCTTTAGTCCATGGATAGGAGGAGTGGCCCTATGGCAAAAACCAAGAGCAAGAAAACCCGGCCGCAAACAGTACCGCAGCAAGTCGTATCCAATCAGGGCCCCAGTTGGCCGCTTTTCATTCTTGCCGCCGTCGGCATGATCTTGACCGGCTATCTGACCTATGCCGCCTGGCAAAACCAATCAGTGGCGGGCTGTACCGTTGGCAGCCCCTGCGACGTGGTCCTCACTAGCCGCTGGTCCACGCTCTTCGGCATGCCTATCGCATTCTGGGGATTTCTGACCTACGGCCTGCTTGCCGCTGTAGCTTGGAACAAGCAGACGGACAGTCAATGGAAACTGGCATGGTTTATTTCTTCGATCGGGGTGCTTTACAGTCTATATCTCACCGGGATTTCCTTCGTTGTGCTGGATGCGGCGTGCCCCTATTGCTTGATTTCACTGGCGCTGATGACTGTGATTTTTCTCTACGTGCATTTTCAGCGCCCCGCGAGCCTGGCAAATCTGTCTTGGGGCCCATGGCTGGGGAAAACCGTAGGAACAGGCCTCGTGCTCATCGTCACGCTTCATTTGCACTATGCCGGCGTGTGGGGAAAGGCGCCCGGGCCCGAGGATCCCTGGGTTCGGGGCTTGGCTGAGCATTTAACCAAAATCGAGGCGAAATTTTACGGCGCGTATTGGTGCCCTGCCTGCAAGGCACAGAAAGAATTGTTTGGAAGCTCGGTGCGACGCCTGCCCGAAATTGAGTGCAGTCCCGGAGGGCAACGTGCGCCGCAAGCTCCGGAATGCGATGAGGCCGGAATCAGGAGTTACCCGACGTGGATCATTGATGGACAACGCTATGTTGGCGTTCGTAGCCTGGATGAGTTGGCACAGGCCAGCCAATATAAGGGAGTCAGTCCATGAAGCTTGGTTGCCAAGTCAAGCGCTGGTTCCTGAGCCTCTTGACGCTTGCAATAGGGATTGGGGCGTTTTCCCAACCGCCTCAGGCCGACCCGTCGAAATATCCTCAATTCGCACAACAAGCACCGCACGCAAACGTGAAACCAGTATTTATTTCCGTTGATGAATTAGTCAACGAAGTAACCGCTGGGACGAAGCCGCTCATCATTGATGTGCGATCAGCCGAGGAGTACCGCGAGGCGCACATTCTCGGGGCCGTCTCCGCTCCCCTCGATGAATTTCGCGCATATTTAAAAAACATCCCCAAGGACCGACTGACTGTTCTCTATTGAGCCTGCCCTCATCACCTGGCCAGTTTGGCCTATGGCATGATGAGCGAAAAAGGATACAGCAACATGAAAGTTCTCGACGAGGGAATCATCGGCTGGTACGAAAAGCGCTACCCCATGGAAGGAACCAGAATCCGCTAGTTGGCGTTTATGGCGGGCAAGAAGTCGGTCATTCTCCTGAGCGGTGGCGTCGATTCTGCAACCGCGGCGGCGATCGCGAAAGAGCGAGGCTTTGAGCTGTACGCGCTGACCTTCGAATACGGACAGCGTCACCGCAGAGAAGTTGAAGCGGCCAAAAGGGTGGCGGCGCATATAGGTGTTAAGCAACATGTCATCATCGCATTCGATCTTCGGGCTATCGGAGGTTCGGCCCTGACGGATGAAATCGAGGTTCCGAAGGGACGAAGCGCCGCGGAAATTGCGCGGGGCATACCTTCGACCTATGTGCCCGCGCGAAACACCATTTTTCTATCGTTCGCCCTCGCTCTTGCGGAAAGAATCGAAGCCGCGGACATTTTCTTTGGCGCCAATCAACTCGACTACAGCGGCTATCCTGATTGTCGCGAGGCGTATCTCCACGCCTTCGAAGCAATGGCTAACATAGGAACCAAAGCCGCTGTTGAGGGCCAACTTCATATTACAATTCACGCGCCTCTGATTCATATGAGCAAGGCGGAGATAATCCGAAAAGGAACGGAGTTGGGGATTGACTACGGGCTTACCTGGAGTTGCTATGACCCGAGGCTTGATGGCAGGGCCTGCGGACTGTGCGATAGCTGCCAGTTTAGGCTCAAAGGGTTTAACGAGGCAGGTTACCCTGACCCGCTTCCGTACCCATCTTTTTAAGGGTTAAATCAATTTATGCTGCCTGAGCCATTTACACCCCAATTTCTCACTCAGCTAGAAACGTTGAGGTTGCGCACAAAAAAAGAAACGCTTGGAAGCCACCCGGGCAGCTACTCATCGCCTAGGCGGGGAACCAGCCTGGAATTCGCCGATTACCGGCGATACTCTCCCGGCGACGACCTGCGCTACCTCGATTGGGGAATTTACGCGCGGAGCGACCGACTTTACATCAAGGTATTTCGCGAAGAGGTCGACCTTTTTGCCTATATATTCATCGATGCCAGTGCCTCCATGGCCTTTCCGTCTCCCGGAGAAAAATTCCAACCCGCAAGTCACATTGCGCTTGCCCTCGCTTATGTCGTCCTGGCGAATCACGATCATGTGAAGTTGCATTTCTTGCAAAGCGGTTCGAGCAGCGTCGCCTCGCCGTTTTACCGCGGCCGCCGACGCATGGTGGACTGTGTGGACTTCGGTGCAGCGGCCGCTCCAGGCGGACCTCTCGAACTCGGGCCTTCGCTCGGGGAACATTTAAAAAGACTGCGCAGACCGGGAAAGGCGATTTTGATCTCTGATTTCTTAATGCCTGCCCCATCCTATCAGCAAGGGTTAAATCTTCTGCGCGCCTTCAATCTCGATATCGCGGCCATTCAAGTGTTGTCGCGAGCGGAGGTGGAACCGCCTTTTGCGACCGGTGCCTTCAATTTGGTAGACAGCGAAAGCAATGCAGAACTTCGACTGCAATGGGATGCCGCAGCAAGGCAGGGGTACCACGTCAAGCTGGCGCAACATAATTCAGAGATTCGCAGCTTCTGCCATCAAAGTGGCATTCACTATTCCCTCTATGTCACGGATCGGGACCTGAGCGACTTCGTCTTCGCGACGCTGCCCGCCATAGGTCTTTTTAAATAGGTCTCTCCATGGAGTTCCTCAGCCCCAGCGCTTTGTACGGATTTCTGGCGCTTCCCTTGCTTCTTCTTCCCTATTTGATCCGGCGCAAGCCCCAACGCCTTGTGTTTTCAAGCCTGCTCCTTTTTGCGCCACAGGCATCAGGCGCCACGGCTCGACCCTGGAGAAGACTTCGTCTGCCGCCGATTTTCTTCATACAGCTTTTGTTACTTGCCTTATTGATTTTCGCTCTTGGGGAGCCGGTTTTTTCCGTGCGAGTGTCTAACGTTGCCGTCGTCATGGACAACTCGGCAAGCATGCAAGCACTGGAACAGGGAACAACGCGCTTTGCCTTAGCCCAGGAAAGAGCACGGACCCTCCTCGCCGATCTCGGCGCCACGGGCAGGGTGGACATCTATGTCACTGTCCCGCGGCTGACAAACGTCACCAAAGAAACTCTCACGCCACTCGAGGCAGCAAGCATGCTGACCAGCTTAGAGCCTTTCGATCTCCCCGACGTTTCGGTGGACTATGGGATTGTGTTGAAAGAACTAGCACAGGACCTTAATTACGAGCGAATTTATTTTCTTACTGATCGTCCCGCTCACGGTCAGTCGGGTGTCCTGTGGATTCTCACGCTCGGACAGGCACAAGAAAACCTGGCCATCACGTCTTTCCGCGTCCGCCGTTCTTCGTTGACAAACTCCCAATTAGAAGCCCTGGTCAGCGTCACTAATTTCACGTCGCAAGATCAAAAGACTAAGGTTTTGCTTAGGGGCAGGGGCGCGCTCCTCGCGACAAAGGAACTCACCCTGGGCGGTGGGCAGAGCGACACCGTCTCATTCCAGGGATTTGCCGAACATCCCTATTTCGAGGCCGAGATCGACGCACGCGACGCTCTCGCCCTCGACAATCGGCGGTTCGCCGTCCCCAGCCATACCCGGACGCTGAAAATTCTAGGCATATCGCCGCGCCCGGAGGCTGTCGCAAGCCTTAGGCGCGTCGCCGGCGTCAGCATTGATGTCATCTCACCCCGCGACTACGGCAACGTGGATCGCTCCGGCTATGGCCTGGAGATCTTCCATTTGTCGGCACCGCCGACGCTTCCCGGCGCTCCGGCACTGCTGGTCCTGCCGCCCGAAACCAACCCGTTCGTTGAATTAGAAAGGCCCATGTCACCGGTCGGCGTGTCGCACTGGCGTGCAGGTCATCCCTTGACTCGGTACCTGAACTTCGCTCTCTTCCGGCCCCGATGGGCGCGCCCGTTTAAACCCAAATTCCCCGGTGAGACTTTGATCGAAAGCCCGGAGGGCGGCCTTGTTTTTGCGGCGGAGCGTTACGGAGTCCGCTATTTGGTCCTAGGCTTTGATCCCTTTCCGTACTTGGGGAAGGAGAACTTGCCGATTTCTATCTTCACGCTGAATTTTCTCGATTGGTTCATCGGAGAATCCGGAGCCGAAGGAAACGGGACTGGAGAACCAATTTCAGTTAGGACGAGCGAGCCGGGAGCAGTCATGGTTACTCCCAAAGGCGAACAACAACCCCTGCGGCCTGGCTCCAACAGTTTTGCCAACACTTTCTTCCAAGGCATTTACCAGTTGAGCCATGGAAAGGCCAAGGAACTCTTTGCGGTCAATTTTTACGACACCGCTGAATCCAACCTACGGGAGCGCGCGCCGATCACGCTCAGGGACGAAGACAACACGAACAACAGAATTTCCACTCTTTTGTTTTTGTGGCCTTATCTCCTCTCGCTGTCTTTGCTGCTGTTTGTCATCGAGTGGTTTTTGATTCCTCGAGTCATGCGCTCTCG
>JBFJNS010000054.1:0-10889 GCA_041618055.1 Binatia bacterium | reverse complement strand
CACGACCTCCATCGGCACCCAGGCAATGGGGGCCTTCTTCTTGAGCGAGACCTCCACATGGTTTCTGAAAGTGGTGGGAGAGAGACCCAACTCACCCGCAATGACCATGTCCAGCAAGGCTCTACCGGAAACGTTGTGAATGATGGGATTTTGGGCCTTTAATTTTTTGACATACTCTTCGCCTTTAAACTTGAGCATGGCTCCTATAACCCGAACGCCCGTGTCGCTACCTGCAAATCCTATCTTGTCTTTCAGGTCCGGCTTCAATAACCCCTCGTAGTTTTGTGGGACAAGGGCTGCCGGAATGGCGTTGGTATTGTAAGCGAGCCCGATATGCGATTCCCGGTCGATGGCCCAGTAAATCAGTCCCTTGGGCGCTTTTTCCTTTACGTCCTCGGGATAGTTCTTCAAACTGAGAGTCGTGTAGGGCATGATGAGCTTGTTGTCTCTAAGGAGCTTGAGTAGCGGCAGCGTGCTTTCAATGGTATCGACAATGAAGCGCCGCGCCTGGCTTTCAGCGAGAACTCTCGAAGTAAGGTCCTGGCTCGATGCGCGATACGCCTCCACCCGAACGCCCGGATACTTTGCTTCGAAGGCGGCGACGAGTTCCTTGTATGAGGCGCCGGCCAATGAAGTGTACCAGGTAACTTTTCCCTCCGCTTTAGCCCCGGCATAAAGGATCTGTTCGCGATCCGGTTTGTTGTAGGCGGCCAGGTCTGCGAATTTCGTCTGCTTGCCGCCTTGAGCCCAAGCCGTTGAGACGATTCCGACTGCCAACGCCAGAGCTGTCATCAAACGTTTCATGACTGTTTCCCCCTGTTTCGGTTCCGGATAACGACGATTTTTCCTTCGTCACTAGTGAAAACGCCCACACGGCTGCTTGGATCAATTCGATTGTTTGAATCGGCCAAACGCCGGCAAGGGCTAAACCCGTTTCTCAAATTAACTGCAGTCCTTTGTCGCGCTGCAGGGTCCAGGCATGACGCCTCGAACCATCCCTGGCAGTATTAGCCTCAAGTTATCCCGAGGGATTTCGCCATTTCCAAAGTTCGTCGCGCGCGTTCGACGATCGGTCTGTCGATTAGCTGTCCGCCGAAGGCAATGGACCCATCGCCGCGCGCTTGGGCCTCATCAAAAGCTTTCAACACCTGCTGGGCGTAATCGATTTCCTGGGGCGTCGGGCTAAAGGTGCTGTTGATCGGATCGATCTGAGAGGGGTGGATCAGGGACATCCCGGAGAAGCCGAGCCTGCGCGATTGTAGGGCAAATCCGGCAAGCCCTTCGGCATCTTTGAGATCGACCCACACGCCGTCAACGGCTTGCACATGCGCCGACGCGGCGGCGACCACAATGGCCGAGCGCGCGTAGATCATATCACGGGCCTCGCCCACGCGGGATGTCGGGAGTCCCAATTCGCGCCCGAAATCCTCGGCCCCGAAAATCAGTCCCACCATCCGGGACGAGCAGGCTGCAATCCCCGGCGCATTAAGAAGACCGCGTGGGCTTTCAATGGCCACCAAGAGCTTGACGCTCCCGCTGGCCATTTTTGATTTTGGCTCGCGCTCAGTAAGGAAGGCGTCGACTTTACGCACCTCGTCGACGGTTTCCACCTTGGGCAAAACGAGTCCCTCGAGCCCAGGTCGAACTACGGCCTCGAGATCCGCATCCATGCGCGGATGACCGATGGCGTTGATCCTAACGAAACGCGTTGGCGAGCCGGTTGGCTTTTCTCGGCCAAGGGATTCGGCAATGTTCTTTCTGGCGGTGTCTTTTTCATTGGGGGCGACGCCGTCTTCAATGTCCAACATGATGGCGTCGGTGTTCAGTCCGAGCGCCTTATCGATCATTTTTTGCCGGTGTCCCGGAACAAACATCCATGATCGCTTTAAATCCATAGCCGATTTCTCCTTAGTCGTTTCCATACCTGAAGGCGGGCCAAATGTCTATCGATGCACGATGGGGTGGGAGCCGCGGAACGACGTATTTGCAACCGAGAATGTTTTCAAGAATAAGAAGGGAAGGAGATTCCCATGCTCTCGACGGGTGGGAACATTTGCCAAAATGAAGTTCGATACCTTCAAACTGCTAGTCCCAGTGGTGGCCATTACGGTACAGAGCAATTCCGCATCGACGATCATTCCGCCGTTTCTTGACGAGATGCGCATACCAGTGGCGGTCCTTGGCACCCTCGTTTCCTTAGGGCCGGTACTCTCTCTCGCCTCTCGCCTGCCAGCAGGCATATCATACAGTCGACAGCGAGCCCGGCTTCTCATCTCCATCTCCATCTTAGCCATGGGGATCACCAATTTTCTCTATAGCTTCGTCACGAACGGTATGAGCTTTGCCATCATCCACGCCTTGAACGGCTTTGCCTACGGGGCAGTGACGACTCTTTACATGGCCTTTTACGTCGACTCCATCCCGGCGGATGAAAACCGCAGCCATGCGATGGGTTATTACGTCGGCACGCTCGCCTTGGGATATTCAACGGGGAATTTCTTTGGCGGGCTCATGGCCGATCACCTCGGCTTTGGGCCGACGTTCCAGATCGGGGCCTTTTTGTCTCTCGTGCCAATTGCCCTGCTCTGGCTGTGGCATGGAACAACCGAGGTTGAGAGGAAATATACCGCTGATCCACAAAGATCCAGATTCACGGCGGTGGGTTCCTTGAGGGCCCTGCTCGAGCCTGAGCTGGCGACGGTGGTCATGGTAGCTCTCTTTCTTAACCTGCTGCACCAGATGGGGGGAGTTTTTATTTCCCTTTATGGGTTGGGGGTTGGGATGAGCCTAACGCAGATTGGTATCCTCCGCGCCAGCTATGCCGGCTGCAATGCCGTTACGCGCCCTATCAGCGGCCACGTGGTGAGTAAATTCGGCCATCGCGGCCTCTCCTATGCGGGAATCCCACTGCAGTCGCTCGTGCTGATGTTGATACCGCTGTTCACTGGGTTCGGCGCTGTCCTTGCCGTCTATGTGGTATCTGGCCTTATGCGGGCCGTCGTTATCGTGGCCAACGCGGTGGGATTGGTTCAAGACGTTGACGAGAACAAAGTTCGGCGGGGTCTGGCTTCCGGTGTTTACAATGCGGCTGGAGACCTGGGGAATATTCTCGGGCCCGCGATCGGAGGTTTTATCGCTCATCTCAGCAGCGTCAGCGGCGTCTTCGTCGCAGGTCCGGTGGGATCGACGATCCTGTTTCTCCTCGGAATGTGGGCGATCAGACTCGCAGGAAAGCGAGCGGCTCCTGATGCCAGGAGCTCATGATACGTCGCTCTTCAGTATGACTTCGGCATTCCTAAAACATGTTGTCCGAGATACGCCAAAACCAAATTGTTGCTCACCGGCGCGACCGTTAGCAGGCGCGTTTCGCGGAATTTGCGCTCGACGTCGTACTCGGCGGCGAATCCATAGCCCCCGTGCGTGTTAAGGCACGCGTTGGCCGCCTCCCAGGCGGCCTCCGACGCCAGGAACTTCGCCATATTGGCCTCGGCGCCGCACTTTTCTTTGCGGTCAAATTTCGTCGCCGCCTGGTAGCGCACGAGGTCGGCAGCCTCTATGCGCGCGTAGGCCTGGGCTATGGGAAATTGAATTCCTTGGTTGCATCCGATGGGACGGCCGAAGACAACGCGCTCCGACCCGTATTTTGCCGCGCGCTCGATGAACCAGCGGCCGTCGCCGATGGCTTCGGCGGCGACGAGAATGCGTTCGGCATTCCAGCCGTCGATAATATAACGAAAGCCCATTCCTTCCTCGCCGATGAGATTGTCAGCGGGAACTTCAAGGTCATCGAAAAAGAGCGCATTGGTGTGATGGTTGATCATTACATCCAAAGGCTTCACTTCAAGCCTCTCTTTAGCGTCGCGGAGATCGACGATGAAAGCCGAGAGGCCCCGAGTCTTGTCTTTGAGTTCGTCGTAAGGTGTTGTGCGCGCCAGCAAAAGCATTAAATCGGATTGCAACACGCGTGAGATATAGATTTTTTGGCCGTTGATCAGGTAGCGGTCGCCCTTGCGCACCGCGGTCGTCTGAATACGGGTGGTTTCGGATCCGGCGTTGGGCTCCGTTACGGCAAAGGCTTGGAGGCGGAGTTCGCCACTGGCGATTTTCGGCAGATAGCGTTTCTTCTGCTCCTGACTACCATGCCGAAGGAGAGTTCCCATCGTGTACATCTGCGCATGGCACGCCGTGGCAACCCCACCGGAGTGATTGATCTCTTCGAGAATGATACTTGCTTCGGTGATGCCGAGGCCTGTGCCGCCATATTCCTCCGGAATCAGTGCCGCCAGCCAACCCAACTCTGAAAGCTTGTGCACGAAGGCATCCGGATATGCTTTTTTGCCGTCGATTTCCCGCCAGTAGGCATCGGGGAATTCCCTGCAGACTTTGCGAATTTCCTCGCGGATGTGAAGCTGTTCCTGAGTTAGGTTGAAATCCATTTTTTCCTCCTATATGTACCGCTTAGTATATAACGTAAAGCGAGCGTTGCAGAAAGAGGAGGGCATTATGGCCGTAAAGCCGGGCTGGGAAGGCCGTTACTTCGAGGACTTTGAAGTGGGCGATGTGTATCGCTGCCGTCTCGGGCGCACGATCACCGAGGCGGATAACATCTGGTTTACTCTGCTGACGAACAACACCAATCAGATTCATTTCAACAACGAATATGGCAAGCGGACGGAATTTGGTAAATGTCTGGTGAATAGCGCTCTCACTCTAGCCATAGTCGCAGGCATGGGGGTGGCCGATGTCAGCGAAAACGGATTTGCCCTGGGCTGGGACGAGATAAAATTGCCAAATCCGCTGTTTGCCGGCGACACGGTCTATTCCGAATCCGAGGTGCTCGAGAAGCGCGAGTCCAAATCCAAGCCGCAGTGGGGCATCATAAAGGTTCGCACCCGAGGCATTCAGCAGGACGGGAAGGTGGTCATCGACTATTCGCGCAGCGTCATGGTCTGGAAAAAGGCTCATGCACCGAAGTCGGATTTGTTTCCCGAGATTAAAGGCGATTCCAAATAGCAACTTTTGTACGGTGGAAACGATTTGAATATCTGGAAAGACGTGCCCCCCAGCTATTGTTCAAACGGTTCGAGCTGTTCAAAAGGTTAAAGTTGTTAAGAGAGGATTAAGTGGCGGATCGATCAAAACCAGACGGGGCGCTAGACGGCGTCAAGATTGTCGCCTTCGAACAGGTACTCTCGGGCCCTTTTGCGACCTGTCTGCTTGCGGACATGGGGGCAGAGGTTATCAAAGTCGAGCGGCCGGGGGTGGGCGATGTGATCCGGAGTTGGGACTCAGTGGTTAAAGGCCTTTCTTCCGGCTATGTGTGGCTGAATCGTAACAAGCGCAGTCTCGCCGTGGATGTGAAGCAAGAGTCGGGTAAAGAGATTCTGCGGCGCCTGACACAGAACGCGGACGTTTTCTTTGAGAATTACGCGCCTGGCGTGGTTGACCGGTTGGGGCTAGGTTGTGACAGGCTTTCCTCTTCAAACCCGCGGTTGATCTACTGCTCGCTTTCAGGTTACGGGCAAGATGGGCCCTATCGCGATGTCAAGGCCTATGATCTTTTGATCCAGGGTGAAGCCGGGATCATTGCAACGACAGGATATCCGGATCGGCCGGCCAAGGCGGGGATCGCCATCGCCGACATTGCGGCTGGCATGTATGCGGCCCTGGGAATTCTCTTCGCCCTTTATCAGCGAGAAAAAACAGGGCGTGGGCAGTTTGTCGACGTTTCGATGTTCGATGCGATTGTCTCCTGGCTCGGATATTTTCCGCATCACTATTGGCATGCCGGCGAGGAAGCCGCCCGTGTCGGCATGCGGCACCATTACGTAACGCCCTATGGGCCTTACCTCGCTGGGGACGGCGAATACGTGAATCTCGCCGTTGCCAGCGCCTCGGACTGGGAAGTTTTCTGCCGCAAGGTAATCGAAAAACCGGAGCTGCTGGAAGATCCGCGTTTCGCTACCGTGGAGGCGAGAAGGAAGAATCGCGGCATTCTCGAAGAAACCATCGAAAAAATCTTTCTTGAGCGCGATCACAAGCACTGGTTGGAGCAACTCAAGAATGCCGAGCTCCCTTACGGAGTGGTGCGGGGGATCGCACAGGTTCTGGCGCATCCCCAAGTGGCGGCGCGGAAACTCATCCGCGAAGCCGAGTCGCCGGTTGGGAGAGTGCCCGTCATTGGGAATGCTCTCAAGATGTCAGATAGTCCTGCCCGCTATGACCGAATCCCAGATCTGGGGGAGGACAGTAGCTCGGTTTTGCGCGAAATCGGCTATGACGAAGACGCCATCGCGTCTCTGAAACGGCAAAAGGTCATTTGATTGGCGGGCTGTGGCTTTGATCAGGGTTTGGGTGATCGACGTAAACGGGTGAGTCGCAAGCCATGGATACGATCTCCCCATTGTTCGCTGTGACTTGACGGTATTCCGGATGTCGAGCGGTTGCCAGGCTAGCACATGGTTACTGCCTTTTCGCCCGTTGTCGTGCTATGTAGCCTCGAGCGAATTGTTTCAACGCTTCGCTGCGCAGGCCGATTCTGGCGGACTCTTCCAGCGCCTTCTGTTCGCTCCATCCCTGGCCGACTACACGGTAAATCATCATAAATGCCCCCACGCGGTTGGCGCTAGCGCAGCCGATGAGCATCGGGTGATTGGATGTGTCCTTTACCATGCGGATGAATTCATCGGCCTGCTCCGCGCGGGGTGCGCTGGAGATGACGGGAATATTGAGGTAGCGCATGCCGTTCTTGTCGACCAGGGAGCGTTCCCGTTCGAGATCAATGCCTTCTGCGGCGGTGCGCAAGCTCAGATAGGAGCGAAAGCCCCTCGCAGCCATTTTGCTGAAAGCCGACTCGGCGGGCTGAGCGCCGGTGGTAAAACTACGATCCAGACAAAGCACGCGGGGTACATCCGCTTTGAGCGCCTGCTCAATCTGATCAAGGCGAGCGCGCTCGTTCGATTGCGGTTGACCATAGGCCGTGCCCGCGAGGAAAAGAACGAGCAACACGACGATTTTCGTGTGCGGCTTGAAATTCATGCTGTCCTTGAGTCGTTACAGCTTGAACAGCGCTGCTGCGGTTTGGCCTAACATCGCGGCCTTCTCCGGAGCGCTGCAGGGCGATTGGCGAATCATGTCCAGCGATTCGGTAATGTTCGAGGCGGTCTTGCATTCCAGCGGGAAGTCGCTGCCGAACATGATGCGGTCGGCGCTGGTGACGTTCAAGGCGGCGGCAAGGGCAGGGTGCCAAGAACCCGTGCCGGCCGTGTCGAAGTAGAGCGATTGAAAAAGCTTTTCGAACGATTCCGCTAACCCTAGGCGCTTGAGTTCCGATTGCGTCTTCAAATAGCCCTTGAGCTCCGGCGGAATCGGGGCATCTTCTGGTTCAAAAAACGACATCATGCGACCTTTCAACGACGATACGGCGCCGCCAAGATGAGGCATGATAAAACGCAAGCCCGGATATCGCGGCAGCACACTGCACATCACGCGTACGATGGCCTGGGTGGTTTCCAGAGGACGGAAGACGCAACGATCTAGGTTGTAAGTGGTCTCTGAGCCAGCGGGTTTAGACTGCGGATGAAGAATAATGGGCAGATTGTGCCGCTGGATGATTTCGAACAGCGGATTCATGATCGCGTTGTCAAGCTGTATGTCGAGATGACAAGCGAGCAGCGCCACGGCGCGCAAACCCAGCTGGTCGATGCCGCGTTCCAGTTCGCGTTCGGCCATCTCCGGCTCATGGACCGGCAAATGGATGGCGCCGCGAAAACGATTGGGATGTTTTCGTTCGATCTCGGCGATGCCGTCGTTGAGCATACGGGCGACGTCCGCTCCCATCACCTGAACCTGGTCTGTCAGAATGGATACGGTGACTCCCGCTTCGTCCATGACGTTGAGGTGGGCCTCGAGGTCTTTGCGAGATGGGTTCAGCGTGAGACTGATTTCATTGGTGACGATGCGTCGACCGCCGGCCTGAGCTGCGAGTCGGTCAAACAACGGCGCGGGCATGAAATGGTGATGGACGTCGACGATGAATTCTTTGGAAACCATGACAACCTTCGTGCTCCTTTTTCGTTAGCGAGATGGGGGATAATGCCAGGGTACGCCACTGTTGCCTGGCGTTCAAGTGAAGGCTGGGAGAACGCACTGGACCGGGAATGCCGCTGATTAACGGCCAGACGCTTCATTGTGGATGCGTCGCCTTAGTCTTGTGGTCGGGCTGGCGGAAAAGAGTAATCAAAATCTCGATATCCCCACGCCAGGTCGGCGTATGCGCAGCCGTGAAACAGCAGAGGGGGAATGGCGCAAACTCCATTCCCCCTCCTTTTTGCTGAAGGATTGGCTTTCTGTGAAGCCGTTGCTATTTAGTCACTTTTACTTTTTTGGCCTCGCCCTTCTCCACCTCGGCCGACACGGTCTGACCCTCCTTAAACTCGGAGCGGTCACTGATTCCCTCCAGCGCGGTGCGGCTGCCGCTAATCTTCATCTTTACTTCCTTACCATCCTTGGTTTTGACGACGACAACGCGTCCCTCATCCTCCACTTTGGAAACTTTGCCCTTTACCATGTCCGCAGCCAGAACAGAGCCCGTCAATGAAGCGGAGAGAAGCGCGGCGGCGATTAGGCTCAACGTTTTCTTGATCATGTTTTTCACCTCCTTTCCCGTCCCTAATGCTGGGCGGAATATATTCGGGAGGCATAAGCCTTGTCAAGACGAAAGATGTATTGGGTTCCGAGCCAAATCTCTCTAGTTTAAATCTACGATAAATTAGATACTTACATATGGTTCGGCGCATGTATCAAAGTCGCTTTGGGGTAATCGTATAAGTCATTCGTCTTAACCATAACTCTACTTGACCTAATATGCCTGCGCTGCGTTCACAGTCTGAATGTTCGTCAAAGCGCTTAGTAACGAGATGGCGGTCAGGACTTATTGTCCCGCGCGTATTTCGTTCCAGTAAATTCTGTCCCGCGGCAAGATACACCATCCGAGCATAGGGACAGCCTCGTTTCACTGCCGCCTGACGCAGCCCGAATGGCTCAAGATGCCGGGCGTGAGGTTGAAATGACGAAACGGCTTCGCCGATTCTTTTGCCAGCAACCCTCTGTTTTCTCCGCGCAAACCGGGATTTCTTCGCCAAAGCTGATGGTGGATAGTCGGTTGGGTCCAATACCGAGCGAGACCAGGTAATCCCTTGCCGACTGCGCGCGCTTGGCCCCTAGCGCCAGGTTGTACTCATTGGTGCCGCGCTCGTCGCAGTGGCCCTCGACCTCCACCCTCGCAGAAGGATTTGATTTCATCCATTCGGCGTTGGCTTTGAGAATTTCTCGCGCATCCGCTCTGATGGCGGCACTATCGAAGTCAAAATAGATATCTTTTAAAGGACTGGAGCTCGGAGTGGCGGAGCTGCGGCCTTGCTGCAGGGCGTCCAGACTGGAAGCGCCCTCTCGGGCGCCACCGAGCGATGCTTGCTGCGAACGCCCTTGTCGTGCCTCTCTGGTTGCGTTTGGGTTTTCAACTGTCCAAAACGGGTTCTGATAATCCGGTGTCCTGATGGTTTCACCGCAGCCGATCAAGGCTAATAGGGGAAATAGGCTCCAGATCAAGATCACAAGTCGGTGTCGTTGTAGCATTGTCTCCTCCTTTCAGGTTACGAGCACAGGTTCTAGCTGCCCGGCAAACGAGAAAACCGGTTCATTCTATATTTTGAACGATTTAGCCCCGAGGCGTCAAATCGACGGGCGGCAACTTTGGCGACAGCTCACGGATCAAGGCTGCGGTGGCGGGCTCGGAGCCGATCCCCTGACAGGGGGGAGTCGGCCTTGTGCGAAGTGTGTCGGACAATGCTCAACTCTTGGTCGGGCAGATTGTTGACCGAAGCCGGTATTGGCATCCCCGTAAATACGGCGGTGAACCCATATTTTTAAGATCCCGGTGCCGGACGAAAGAGAGCAATAGGTTCGCTTCAAGATAGCAGGGAGTCGTTTGAGCTCCCAGGATTACGCGTAATGCAAGCCAATGATCCGTCATGTGGCACATCTGGGCATAGCCGCAGGGGAGGACAGCACGAGCGGACACAAAAGGCCCGACCGCTTGGTCGTGTCGGGCCTTTCGATTAGTGTCGATTGAGGTCGGGTGAATTCAAGAAGTCTATCCCTGGGGTCTGTGAAAACCACGTCGCGACGCGATGAATCCTCTTAACTGATCCCTTTGGTGCTGGGTCAGCACAGAACGTCCGTTTTCCAAGGCTTCTATGCGCAGATAGCGGAGTTCTGCGCGAAGCTTTTCGCCTTCCTCGATCTTCTGTCTAATTTCGAGCAGATTCGCCGGAGATTCGTGCAAGAGGCTTCTGATTTGCGCTTCAATGGTTCTCAATTGCTCGCGCGTGGGTGTCGTCTGATCCCTGTGGCGCGCCCGTATCTCTTCCAGGGTTGCGACCTGATCGGCGGTCAGATCGAGTTCGGTCCGGTGTCTGAGAGCGATGCTGATGAGCGGGGCTTCGGCACCGAACCTACGATGCATTCCGTGCCGATGGGCGAAATTTCCTTTTTCCGCCGCTTCATCACGCGACCAGGCGCGGGCGGCGTCAAAGAACACCCAAGCCGTGGACAAGACCGCGAAAGCTACTCCTAAGTACAATACTTGCTGGCGAATTTTCACGTGCGCCTCCTTCTAGATCATTATAATCATAAGACGAATTTCGCGGCAAAACGTTTACAGGGACACAAACCTTGACAAGATTTGGCGTTGCCATGAATCCCCTCAAGCAAGGAGCTGTTCAGTCGGTGCTTCGGCTCCAGGACTCGCGCGGTTTTCTCTAAATTGCTGAATCTTTTTAACCTGTTTCGCGGGTGAAGGCGTTCGATGGACAGAGCGAACGTACCTT